>NZ_FODY01000002.1 GCF_900110485.1 Propionispora vibrioides
CCTTCTGAATGGAGGATAAAGCAGTCGTGCTTGTCCTTCGCCACATCAATTCCAACGCAAACCATAATGATACCTCCGGTGTATGATGATTTGACGCTGTTTAGGCCCACAGCTCCCTCTGCTCTTGTAACCTCGTTCTAAATAAACCGTCAGGCGGTATCTAACTGATTAACAATTCTGCAAAGGGCTGTGGTTGGAGCCTTTCTGCAACCATCATGTGGTAGGAGAAATAAACCAATCCACAGCATCCTAAACATTGTAGCACATAGCCCTTGGAGAGGGGCTCTAATCACTACTACTTTATAATACGAGGATTTATAAAAAACATGCTTGATCATACAGACTTAGCCATTATCAGCTTATTAAAAACCAATTGTAAAATGCGGTTCAGCGATATGGGCGAATTGGTTCATTTAACAGGCCAGGCTGTCTCCAGCCGGATTGCCCGTTTGGAAAAGGAGGGCATTATCCGGGGCTACTCCGTGCTGCTGGATGAAACCCAGCTGGGGAAAACCATAACCGCCTATGTCACCGTCTTTATGAAAACCACCAACCACCGGAACTTTCATGTTTTTATAAAAAATCAAGACTCAGTCCGGGAGGCAAGCCGGATCAGCGGGGAAGGCTGTTATTGGCTCAAGCTGTCCGTCGGCTCGGAGACAGAACTGAATCATTTCCTGGATGAAATTTTGCAATTCGGCAACTACCGGGTCAACCTGTGTATCGACAAAATCAAATAAGACAATAAAAATCAGCACTACACAGTCGTGTAGTGCTGATTTTTATTGTCTTATAACCGAATTATTTTATCAAGCCGTAGGCTCTCATTTCCTGGCGTAACAGTTCCAGATTAGACTCGCTAAGCTCGGTCAGCGGCATCCGGCATTGCCCGGCCTGGAAACCAAGCAAATTAACAGCCGCCTTAATTGGAATGGGATTTACCTCGCTGAACAATGCTTTGATCAGGTTCAAGGTCTGCAATTGCAGCGTAATGGCGCCTGTAATATCGCCCTGGAAAAAGCGCATAACCATGTTGTGCGTATCTTTCGGGATGATATTAGCCATGGTGGAAATGACGCCCTTACCGCCCAATGATAATAGCGGCAATACCGTATTGTCATCACCGGAATATATGGAGAAATCCGCACCGCATAAATTGACCACATCACCGACCTGTGCCAGGTTACATTCCTTAACGGCTATGATATTCTCAACTTCTGACAACGCCTTAATCGTATCGGGATTAAGATTGAGATTGGTTCGGCTTGGCACGTTATACAAAATAACCGGAACCTGAACATGGTTGGCAATGATTTTGAAGTGTTCATAAAGTCCTTTTTGCGTGGCCTTATTGTAATAAGGAGTTACGGAAAGCAAACCGTCGGCGCCAACTGCTTCGGCCTCCTTGGAAAGTTCAATGGCATGGCGCGTATCGTTGCTGCCTGTACCGGCAATAACCGGAATGCGTTTATTCACCCGCTCCACAGCATATTTGATGACAGCAATATGTTCTTCGTCCGGCATGGTGGAGGCTTCGCCGGTAGTACCACATATGACAATGGCGTCGGAACCGCCTTGAATTTGAAACTCAATTAATTCCGCCAACGCTTGATAATCCACCCCGGTGTCGGTAAAGGGAGTAACCAGAGCTACTGCTGATCCGATAAATAATGGTTTTCTCATAAAAACAGCCGCCTTTATTCAGATTAAAATCATACCAGTATGATTTAGCCCCATGAAAAGGTGGGTGTCGCGCATTCGCACTACCCAGCCTGTCAAACTGCAGGGAACAAAATTAACCTATTATTTTACTTCGGTCTATTCTTGAATAATCCTTTTTTTATAATGCATAAAAACACAAAAGGCGAAGCAGGAAAATACATTGCTGCTTCGCCTTTCCTGCCCTAATCACCAGCTAACCGCCCGGCAGTGGCACCGGCTTTCTTATGAGGCTTCTTCAGCGGCCCAGTCGTCGAGCCCTTGCAAGGTTGCCGCCTGGGTTTTCTGACAAACTTCCGGCAGTTCACCGCCCCAGGCCTTTTCAGCCGCCTTATAACCTTCTTCAATAGCCTGTTTCAACGCATCTACCTTGGAGCGGTCACCGCCGGCCAACGCCTTGGCAAAATCCACCGCTCTGGCAGCCGTCTGCTTCACGCCCCAGAAACCGTCTTCCGAAATGTCCTCTTGCGCTTTTAAGCGAGTATCATCATCGACTTCCAGATTGTCATAAAACTCCTTCAGCTTGCCGTCATACTTCTCCATAATATCGTCATAACTCAGACCGCTTGCTGCCCCGCTTTTGATGCTCTGCCGGGTGATCAGCTTTTCGACCGTTGCCCGCAAGGTGGCCAGTTTGGCCTCCACCTGCTTGCTGATTTCGCTTAACGTAACTGTATCTCTCGTATAAGTGGTTTTGCCGGAAGTCTCCTGATCGGTTGATTTTTCATACACCGCGGCGGCTCCGGCCGCTGCCGCACTGCTGGCCGAGGTACCGGCTCCGCCGGTTGCCGCCGTACCATTCGCAGTCAGGGTCGTCGTACTGCCGGCCTGCGCTGCCGGTGAAACAGAACTGATAGACATAGAAAAACCTCCTTGTTTTTCTGATTGCTTTACTGTTATATCGTTACTTTCCGGCAAAAGGATAAGAGTAACCACTGATTAATTCACACTGCACAGCCTAGTGAGCCGCTATTCCTGCGGTTTTACTTCCTTGCCAGGCGAAAAAATCTCGCGCCAGACCGACAGGTTCATTTGCTCAGTGGTTACCTACGATTCGGCCACCGTATTCATACATTCCTTTAATATCCCGGCCATTCGCCCGATTCCTTCAACAATTCTCGTTTCCGTCATATTGGAAAAGTTTAATCGCAGCGTATTCTCATGGCCGCCATTGGGGAAAAAGGCGCCCCCCGGAACAAAGGCCACCTTTTGCTGCAAACAAGACAGCAACACATCCCTGGCATTGATCACCGCCGGAAGCGTAATCCAGAGAAACAGGCCTCCTTCTGGCTCGGTATAAGTCACATAGTCCGGGAACTCCCGTCTGATCGCTGTCAACATGCAATCACGGCGCCGCCGGTAGACCTGTCTGACCTTACTGACATGCTCCTCGAGATCGAATAACTCGACGAACTTATTTACCTGCATTTGTGAAAATGTACTGGTATGCAAGTCCGTTCCCTGCTTAAACACAACATATTTTTGCATAATTTCCGGCGCTGCACAGATCCAGCCCACCCGGATGCCAGGCGCAAGAACCTTGGAAAACGTACTTTGGTAAATTACCCTCCCCTCGGTATCAAGAGACTTGACCGGCGGCAGCCTGTCACCGGAAAAGCGAAGCTCCCCATAGGGATTGTCCTCAATGACCATAACCTCAAACCGGTTGGCCAACTCGATCAGCTTTTTCCGCCGCTCCAGACTCATCGTCCGGCCGGTAGGATTTTGAAAATCCGGGATCGTGTAAATGCATTTTATCCGGTGATTATGTTCCAGGGCGGTTTCCAATTCGTCCATCCGCATTCCCTGTTCATCCATGGCAATCTCAATAAAATTCGGCGAGTACACCTTAAAGGCATTGATAGCCGCAAGATACGTAGGGCTTTCGCAAATAACACCATCCCCCTCATCAAGCAGGACTTTACCGCTGAGGTCAAGGCCTTGCTGTGAGCCGGTCGTTATCAAAATATCCTCGCTTTACGCGGCAATGCCCAAAGCCCTCATCCTGCCGGCAATCATTTCCCGCAGTGGCTTATAACCTTCGGTTGTACTGTACTGCAAAGCCTTCATGCCGTCTTCAGCCAAAATAGCCTGGCACACGATCTTCATTTCTTCCACCGGAAACAGTTCCGGCGCCGGCAATCCCCCGGCAAAGGAAATGATATCACTGTTTTCTGTTACCTTTAAAATTTCCCGTATTTCCGAAGCTTTCACCTGACTCGCCCGCCGGGCTAATATATTATGCATGTCGCTTCCCCTCTCTAATATGGCTAAAATTCGCGATTGCCCTTATACAATAGGCCTTATGTAACTTCCCATATCCCACTCCGGTTCCTCCACAAGCTGCATACTTTCCTGTACCGCCTGCATGAGCTGATTAATTCCTTTTTGTATTTCCTCCGGCTGAGCAAAAGTATAGTTAAGGCGGGCAAAGCTTTCCCCCTGTGTCCCGTCAGGATAGCAGACCTCGCCGGGCAGAAAAATAACACCCCGCCGGGCCGCGTTAGCCACCAGCTTATGGCGGCTTATCTGTTTGGGAAGGCGGCACCAAATATAGTAGCCACCAGCCGGCTTTTCCCAACTGACACCGGGGACCCGGTATTTTTCCAGTGCCGCCAGCATACAATCCCGCTTGGCGGCATATTCTTGCCGCAGCAATAGCAGGTGCTTCTCATAAAGACCGCTACGGATATACTGATCCAATAACAATTGGCTGGGAGTATTTACATGAAGGTCGGTTAATTGTTTTAGATGGGCAAACTTGCTAATAATGGCCGGCGCAGCAACCACCCAGCCAACCCGCAAACCCAAAAATAACACTTTTGAAAAAGTACTCAGATAGATAACATAACCATGCCGGTCCAATGCTTTTAAGGGTGGCAGCGAGACTCCCTCAAAAGGTAACTCTCCATAAGGGTCGTCTTCTACCACAGGCACCTGATATTGATAGGCCAAGGTTAATACTTGACTGCGCCGGGCCATAGTCATCGTAACGCCGGAAGGATTCTGGAAGGTCGGCAGCGTGTAGATAAACTTGGGTTTATGGCGAATCAGCAAGGCTTCCAGCATGTCGGTACGAATCCCTTCTTTGTCAATCGGCACCCCGATCACCCTGGCCCCGGCGGAGCGAAAGATCTGAATCGCCCCAAAAAAGCTGGGTTCTTCAACGACTACTGTATCCCCTGGATTGATAAATATCCTTGCAACAAAATCAAGGCCTTGCTGAGAACCGGAAAGAATACCGATTTCTCTTGAGGGAACCGTCATCTGGCGCCTGGCCAGCAATTGACAAATGCTTTCCCGCAGCGCCGGATTCCCCTCTACCGGACTATGAGAATACAACATGCATTGGGCGGTTTTAAAAAGCTCTCCCTGCAATGCCTCCAACTGCTCCATAGGGAATAAAGTCGGGTCGGGAAACCCGCCGGCAAAGGAAATCACCTTATCACAATTAGTTAACGACATAATATCACTGATGAGGTGTTCACTATTGGTCGTAATATTTTCATTAAAAAATTGATACCAGGGAAGCTCCCTTACCTGCCTCTCCCTTGGCATTGACGGCTTAAATACCTGTGGGACAACAACCGTTCCTTGGCCGACATGCGATACAATTAAACCATCGGCCTTAAGCTCCTGATATGCTTTCATCACCGTACTGCGATTCACACCCAAAGTCCGCGCCAGACTTCGCTCCGGCGGCAATAGAAAGTCCTCCGGCAGCACTTCGGCAACAATCATATCCCGTATTTGATTCTTAATTTGTAAATAAATCGGCGTCTCGGCCTGACGGTTGAGCTGGATACACATCTTATCACCCTTTATATAACTGGATTGGTACCCTCCAATTACCATTGTAACAGTTCAAACCTCCTTTTAAAGCACCAATTATAAGATTTTACTGCCAGCCAATTTTTCGAACAAAAGCACACTCTACTGCACAGAACAAAGCCGCACAATAGAGTGTGTCATCACTACATGCTGCAAGAGCAGCTTTTAAATTTTAAACTGGCTGACCGCCTTTCGCAATTCATCAGCTAATCTGGCCAATTCCTGACTGGAAGAGGCGATTTCCTCCACCGATGCCGATTGCTCTTCCGTTGCCGCCGATATATTCTGCGCCTGATCGGTAAGCTCCTTACCGACCTGGTCCACCTCACGGGCGGCACTGGCAGCCTGCTCCCCATCCTGGGCCGCAGTGATCAGGCCATCGGCCACCTGATTGATGATCCCGGCTACCGCCTTTACATGGCCCTCAATCGCATTAAAAGCATCTCCCGCAGTCTGCACCACTTCTGTCCCTTTCTTGGCCTCCTCTGTACCGCTGGCCATAGCAGCCACCGCCTGCCCGGTTTTTACCTGAATATCGCCAATCAATCCGGAAATTTGTTTAGCCGCTTCCTGTGACTGTTCAGCAAGCTTACGCACTTCCTCGGCCACAACGGCGAAACCCCGTCCCTGCTCACCAGCCCGCGCCGCTTCAATCGCGGCATTTAAAGCCAGCAAATTAGTCTGGCCCGCAATACCTGCTATCGTTTCCACAATCATCCCAATCTCCTGGGAACTTGTCCCCAACTCGGCAACCACCCTGGCCGAATCCTCCACCGTTTGCTGAATATGATCCATCTGGCTAGAAGCGTTTTCCACAGCCTTACTGCCCGCCACCGTAGCCGCCACGGCTTCTCCGGCTGCCTGCGCCGCTTCCCGGGTAGCCTGCTCCCCTTGCTGCGAACCGGCGGCAATATTTTCGATTAACCCCACCACCTGCGATAGTCCTGTCGTCTGGCGCTCAATCCCCTCGCTGGTCGAGGTAACCGATGCCGCCACCTGATTGGCTGCCTGCGCCGACTGATCGGCACTGGCCGTCAGCTGTTCGGCGGAAGAAGCAACCTGTACTGTAGTATCGGCCACATGGCGCATAATCGTTCGCAGCTTTTGCGTCATATCGGCAAAGCTTTGGGCCAATTGCCCCACTTCATCGCTTGATGAAATTTGCAGGGGTGCCACAGTCAAATCCCCGTCGGCAATCCGTGCGGCCTGAGTAACCAAGGCCCCCAGCGGCCGCAGAGTTACCAGCAAATAACGCCAGCCAACGGCGCTAACCAGCAGAATGCCCACCAGCAGTCCGGCCAGCATCCATTGCAGGCTGGTATAAAAACCATTGTTGATTTCACCTACCGGCAACGTGGTAATGATAAACCATGGCGTTTTCTCAATAGGAGTAAATATGGCCATCGAATCTCGCCCGGCTAAATCCTTATAGTTAATTAATTTTCCTGTATTAGCCTTTAACCGCTCCAACAGCTCGGCGGCAATCTGCTGCTTTACCCTGTCTTTATTGCTATGGGCAATAATAGTGCCATCCTGTGCCACAACAGCCACCACACCACTTTCTCCCACCTTAACCACCGACAGAAAATGCTGCAGCGTCTCCAGATCAAGAGCCTGTAAAATCATCCCCTGCAACTGACCGGCAGCACTTTTTACCGGCTGCGTTATAATAATGGACGACGCTCCATTTACCCGGTTGGTAATAATATCACTGATATGTGCTTTTTGGTCAGCTATTGTATCTTTAAAAAATTGGCGGTCAGCCAGACTGTCACCAACGACCTTGGCATCATAAGGAGCTATGGCCAGCCGATTGCCTGCCGCGTCAAGATAATTTAACCGGTCTATTCCCCAGGAAGCATTCTGCAACGCCACCAATTTAGTCTGAATACGTGCTGCGTCTCCTGACCGCAAATCATTGTCTTCACTGTATTTTTTGCCGCTTTCCTCAAACGAAGTAAACAAATCGGAAACCTGTCCCGCCAGTTGCACCGACTGGTTGTGCATCGTAAGCTCCGTACTGCCCATCATCTGGCGATACAAAACATACATGCCCGAACCGGCTATGATAACGCCAACCAGGACAAGCGAAATTACCAGCAAAATCACCGTTTTCGTTTTTATTGACATAATACCCCTCCTCGTCTGCTATTCGAGCGGCAGATAGCTTGAATTATCCGACTATCCGACACTATTTCTCATAACATATTTACATATTACATTTAGTTTCCATACTTTGTCAATCCATTAGATCTTGTAAGCCATTTATCCCTTTTTTTGTCTCCTATACGGAAAATCAGCCCAGCACATAGCCGGGCTGACTTTCCGTATAGGAGAATCTATGGATAGGAGGAGATAGCTTTGATAAGTTCACAGATACCTGCTTCATCCTCAGGTACCTCATCCGTGACAAACAGTTCCCAAACCTCCCGGTGTTCTATTATTTCATCTGGATTAAGCAGGGTCAGCGGCGACAGCGTCTCCATTTCCAGCATGAGTTCATTGGTATAGGTTTCGTAGGAAACGCCAAAGTCAGGATACTCCGCACCCAGTTGATGAGCATAGCGCTTGATAAACACATGCCCCTTGTTGATATAGGCGGCCCAGCCGGCTTGATTATCAATACCGAATTTAAACGGTACCGTAGCCGCCGCGTCCTGTTGTACGGTAATGTAACGGTCACCCCAGTGTACCCGGGGATCTGTCATTTTGGTATACGGCCACAGAGCGATCAGCCGATTGCCCAGCAAACCTGTATCCCGGTCCGGCTGAGGAACGATTTCCAATCCGCCGGGAGCCATCACCGTTAATCCCCACACCGCCAATTTTACCGGCCAAGCATTTTTATTGGTCAGCCGGTTAATGACTGTAACCTGCTTCGCTCCTGTCAGCTTTATTTCCATTTCTTTTTGTATTTGCACCCAAGGCTCCACGGGCTGGGTCAAAATCACACCGTCTTCCAGCACACAGTAGGTCAGTGGGCTGTTATCGGCTATATACGTCCGTGGCATATGTTCCGGACTGTGCCATAACCGATGCCCGCCTCTTGGCTGCCAATACTGCCCGTCGTAGGTCCTTACCGCGCCATCCTGCTCGCAAAATTCGTTATGCTGCCCGCTAAAGCCAAACCGGATAATCCGCGGCCCGCAATCCAGCGTAGCGACAAAATCAACGGTCCCATTATCCACCTGAAGGCATCGGCCAACCTGACCATACTCTATTTCTTTTATGGAAACCGGCTGCTTTCCCATCACAATTCCTCCCGCCAATTATTCATTGCTTACAAGATTCTTTTTTGCTTCCTTACGAATAATGACAATCCGTTGCAATACGATAAAAACAAACAACAGACAAGCAACCGCGATCTTAGTCCACCATGAACTGAGCGTCCCCTCAAACATAATCAATGTCTGGATGATTCCCTGAATTAATACCCCAAATAAGGTCCCGCTCAAAAAACCCACACCACCGGTAAGCGGTGTGCCGCCAATGACCGCCGAGGCAATAGCATCCATTTCCAGACCCACACAATGCAGGCCATAACCGCTCAGCATATAGAAGCTGAATACCACACCGGCCAGAGCCGAGCAAAAACCATTCAGCGTATAGACCAGAATTTTGGTTTTTGCTACCGGCAAGCCCATCAGCAGGGCGGAATGTTCACCACCGCCGATAGCATACACCGTCCGGCCGAACTTAGTGAAATTCGCCAGATATAAAGCAGCCAGCAAGGTGACCAAAGCGATGACCACACTTAACGAAATGAAGGTATCAAATGGCAGCGGAATGCGGTACTGGGACATCAGCTGATAAAAGGGATCGCTAATCGTAATTGTTTCGGTGCTGATGATATAACACAGGCCGCGCGCAAAAAACATACCGGCCAGCGTTACAATAAACGGCTGGATGCGAAAGAAGTGGATGATGCTGCCCATTGTAACACCGAACAGCGCTCCCATGGCCAGCATCAGCGGAATGACGAGCCACGGACTAACCTGCCTGATTTCCACCAGATAGGCCGACAGCATGCAGACCAAGGCAATGACGGCGCCCACCGAAATGTCAATGCCGCCACTGATCAGTACGAAGGTCATACCGATAGCGGTGATAATCAGAAAAGAATTATCGATGAATAAGTTAAGAAATACCTGCAGCGAGAAAAAGCCCCGATAGGTCACCGAACCGGCCGTAAACAATAAAATAAACAGCAACGTTGTGATCAGGGGAGTTATGTATTTATTGTTTAAGTGCAGCTTTTTCATGCACAACCCCTCCTGTTTTATTCAATTTTCCAAACACGATGGTTTGAAACGCTTCCGATTGTATGAGGCAGATGATAATAACAACCAAGGATTTCACCACCAGTGTAACCTCCGGCGGAACACCGATCGCGTAAATAGTTGTGGTAATACTTTGAATAACCAGGGCGCCAATTACACTGCCCCAAATCGAAAACCGGCCGCCATTTAGTGAATTACCCCCTAAGGCTACGGCCAAAATCGCATCCATTTCAATAAATAATCCGGCATTATTACTGTCGGCGCACTTCACGTTGGAACTGATTATCATACCGGCGATGCCGGCACATAAGCCGCAGAACACGTACACGGCGAAAATGATATTTTTTACCTGCAGCCCGGAAAATCGGCTGGCAGTTGGATTAATCCCCACAGCGGCAATAAACAGACCCAGGGCAGTTTTGCGCACCGCATACATAGCTAACCCCAGTACGGCGGCCACAATCCAAATCGAAAAGGGTAACCCCAGCAAGTAACCGCCGCCGATATAGTGAAATGGTTTATAATAAATGGTAATAATTTGTCCTTCGGTTAACAGCTGCGCCATCCCCCGGCCGGCCACCAGCAAAATCAAGGTTGCCACAATGGGCTGGATGCCAAGTCTGGCCACCATCAGACCGTTCCAGGCCCCCAGCAGCAATGCCGTCAGCAGGGTGAGACCGATAGCCAGCGGAAAGGGCACCAAGGTCACATATTGCTGTACACCGTCGACAAACACCAGTTTCCCGCCAATTAAGGTGGCAGCAACCGCCCCGGCGATGGCAATCACCGATCCAACCGATATATCAATACCCTTGGTGGCAATGACCAGCGTCATCCCAATAGCTAACAGCATGAGTGGCGCCGCCCGGTTAAGAATATCGATCAAGCTGCCAAATAAATGGCCATCCTTGATTTCCAGCCTTAGAAAACCGGGTGTGAAGAAAAAGTTAAAAAGGAGCACAAACCCCAGGGCAACCAGCGGCCAAAAAAGCTGAGATTTTGAGACCTTCCCATACAATGTGTTTATTTTATCCATATGATTGCACCCCTGCTATGGTCTGCATAACCATGCTTTCCGTCAGTTCATCGCCGGCCAGTTCCGCAATTTTCAACCGGTCCCGAAAGACCGCCATACGATGGCAGCAGCGCAGCATTTCATCCAACTCGGAAGAAATAAACAAGACCGCCATTCCCTCACCGGCCAGCTTGACAATCAGCTTTTGAATTTCCGTCTTGGTACCGACATCGATACCACGGGTAGGCTCATCCAAAATTAACAGCCGCGGTTCGGTCAACAGCCAGCGAGCCAGCAGTACTTTCTGCTGATTGCCACCGCTTAAGTTTTTGATCAATTGCTGACTGCCCGGTGTGCTGATATTTAGCAATTTTATATATTTATCGACTATCTGCTCCTGCTGCTGGCGGGTAAGATATCGGTGCCAGCCCCGTTTGGCCTGCAGGGCAAGAATCATATTTTCTCTCACTGTCAAGGCATCAATGATACCCTCCTGCTTGCGGTCTTCCGGGCAAAAACCAAACCCGTACTGTACGGCATCCCTTGACGATGCCAGCGTGACAGGAATGTTATCAATGTATAATTCACCACTGTCCGCCCGGTCAATGCCAAACAGCACCCGGGCAGTCTCCGTGCGGCCGGACCCCAACAATCCGGCCAGCCCCAATACTTCACCGCTGTGGACATCCAGATCGAAGGGATGAATTTTCCCTTTACAACCCCGTTGCCGGACTTTGACAAAAGCGTCCTGCCTCGCCTCGTTTGCCGCTTTCGGCGCTACCTGCCCCAGGGTATCAAATTCTTTGCCAATCATCTTGGCTACCAACTGCACCCGTGGCAACGCTTCCGTTTCAAATTCCCCCACCAGTTGACCATTGCGCAGTACAGTGATCCGGTCGGTAATTTCATATACCTGATCTAAAAAATGAGTAACAAAAATAATGCCCATACCAGTCTTTTTTAAATTGCGCATCACTTCAAACAGCTTTGCAACCTCCTGAGCGTCCAGACTCGAGGTAGGTTCATCCAGAATCAGAACCTGCGCCGAAATGTCAAGCGCCCGGGCAATGGCAACCATCTGCTGAATAGCCACCGAATAGCGGTCAAGCGTCTGGATGACATCAATGGAAAGGTTCAGCTTTGCCAGCAGTAATTCCGCCCGTTCCCTGACTGTATCCCAGTCAATCCGACCGAATTTCATCGGTTCCCGGCCGATAAATATGTTTTCTGCCACCGATAGGTTGGGGCAGAGATTGACCTCCTGATAGACCGTACTGATGCCCAATTGCTGGGCATGCAGCGGATTGCGGGCCAGTATGCGGGAACCGCCAAGCATGATCTCGCCGGCATCCAGACTTTCCACACCGGTCAGCACTTTAATCAGGGTTGATTTGCCGGCACCGTTTTCCCCCATCAGCGCATGTATTTCACCGGCATTCAGCGTAAAGTCAACGCCGGCCAGCGCTTTTACGCCGGGGAAGGTCTTGCCTATGCCACGCATGGTTAATAAGGGCTTTGCCTCATGCATACATAATGTCTCCTTAATAAAAAATCACTCCTCCGGGAAACTGCCGGTCCGGCAGTCTCCCGATATTTCCGTATGCGCGGAACCGGAGTGATCTTTACCTATTAATATTTGCGGGTCGGCAATACTTCTTTTGCCGTATCAGCCCGGAAGATACCCTCTTCGGTTTTTATCCAGCGTTCTACTTTTTCGCCGGCAGCCAGTTTTTTCGCTGCGTCAAACAGTTGCGGTCCCAGCAGCGGGTTGCATTCCACCGTTACATTGGCTTTGCCTGCCGCCATAGCTTCAAAGATGCCTTTGACGCCGTCGATCGATACCACTTTAATGTCCACGCCCGGTTTCAGGCCATATTCTTCAATAGCCTGAATAGCGCCAATGGCCATGTCGTCATTATGGGCATATACGGCCTGAATGTTCTTGCCGTCAGATTTGAGGAAAGCTTCCATAACTTCTTTGCCTTTAGCCCGGGTAAAATCACCGGACTGGGATTTAATAATCTTCATGTCCGGGAAGGCTTGCAGTCCTTCTTCAAAGCCTTTTTTCCGGTCGTTGGCAGCCGAAGCGCCGACCGTTCCCTGCAGTTCCACAATATTACCCTTATTATTCAGAAGTTTGGCCATTTCCGCTGCAGCATTTTTACCTTCCTGAATAAAGTCGGAACCAATAAAGGTTGTATAGAGAGATTCATCTACTTTGGCGCCGCGGTCCACTAAAATAATTGGAATTTTAGCATCCTTTGCTTCCTTGAACACTGTTTCCCAGCCTGACTCTACTACCGGCGCCAGGGCGATGACATCAACCTTCTGAGCAATAAACGAACGGATCGCCTTTATCTGATTTTCCTGCTTTTGCTGTGCATCGGAAAACTTCAGATCGACCCCCAGCTTTTCAGCCGTTTCTTTGATCGAATTGGTTTCTGCCGTCCGCCATTCGCTTTCCGCCCCGATTTGGGCAAAGCCGACCACCAGTTTTTTGTCCTTAGCCGGCTGATTGGTCGCACTCGGTTGTGAACCACAGGCGGCCAGACTTAGCCCCAGCAGCACCATGCTGACCAGCGCCACTCCTTTTTTCCAGGTAAACATACGATATAACCCCTCCCTTGTGACTTGTCTTGCTTTTATTATAGAAAAGAGATGGGTTGCTGTATTTAGAATAATCAGTCATTTTGTATGTTTTTTTGCACAAACTAACTGTCTCAATAAAAAACTCCTGCTGAGCGGCAGCGGTTTACTTGATAAAAAGAAAAAGAAGCTGTTGCAAAATGATTTTGCTTATTTAAACAGCCCGTATGTATGGAGAAATAGCTTGTCGTCCCTTTGTCATTGCCACAAAGGGACCCAAAAGTCTAGGCCTGTCCTCCAAAAAACTTAAGAAAAGACTTGGCTTGTGTCGAGTCCCTAAAGAGAAGACACAAGCCTTAGTCGTTCTTACTTATGATCAGAAAATCTATTCTGATCATGTGAAAAATTGCCGGCTTACTAAAATCCGTAAACTCGCTTCGCTCAAACAAATACCCAAAGGGCACAGCGCGGATTTCTTAACGTAAGCCGGCAATTTTTCATCCTGCGGAACGTAGTTTTCCGGAAAAGGCCAAACAGGGAACTAAACAAGGCTATTACACTTTTAGTGCAACAGCCCCTTTGCCATAAACAGAAGACCAGCCAACTATAGAACGAATCAACGTAAGGCTGCCAATGCCTTCATCCTAGTAACGGCGGCTGCTGTATTCCTGGGCAGCCAGTTCAGACGGGAATACTTCTTCGGAAGTAATAATCCGGATGGGCAGTTGCCGCCCGGCCATATGCCATTTTACCGCCTGCATAAGCTGCGGCCCTAACAGCGGCGTACATTCAACCGCACAGTTCAGTTTTCCCTCCAGCATGGCCTTAAAGGCGGCTCTGGTAGCGTCGATCGACACAACCAGAATATCCCGGCCCGGCTTTAAACCAAATTCTTCAATCGCTTGAATAGCGCCTAAAGCCATATCGTCATTATGAGCATAGACCACCTGGATATCACCGCCATAGATTGCCAAAGCCGCCTGCATAGCCTCTTTTCCCTGCACCTCGGTAAAATCACCGCTTGCCGAATAAAGCACCTTAAAGGCCGGATGATCTTTACTAATCTCGTCAAAGCCTTTCTTCCGGTCAATGGCCGGTGCCGACCCGATCGTGCCCTCCAACTCCACAATATTTACCGTCGGCCAGCCCTTAGTCTTTGCCGCCAGCCAACGGGCCGCCCGCCTGCCCTCTTCCACAAAATCACCACCGATAAACGTGGTGTATAGCGAAGGGTCCACCCCTTCCACCGCCCGGTCCGATAAGATGACAGGAATGCCAGCTGCCTTAGCCTCTTTTAAGATGCCCTCCCAACCGGTGGCAACCACCGGAGCAAAGGCAATCACGTCCACTTTCTGTTCAATGAACGAACGGATGGTTTCTATTTGTTTTTCCTGACGCTGATCAGCCTCGACAAACAGCAGTTCAATCCCTTCATCCTTGGCCGCCTGCTTTATCGATTCCGAATTGGCAATACGCCAGCCGCTCTCGGCGCCTACCTGGGAAAATCCGACCACAATCCTGCCGCCAGTCCGGCTTACATTTCCTTGCCGGCCTTCCCTGGCCTGCAGATATTCCGGTATCGTCTCCCGGGTCATCTTGTTGCTGCGCAGAATAATCTTCTTGGGAATGCCCCGTTCATGATTTAAAATAGCAATGGCGTATTGCACGGCTTCCCGGCCACCGGTAGGACAGGTAAACGTTCCTTCCAAAATCCCCTCCTCCACCAGCTTCAACCCACCGGTCGGTCCGGCAAATCCGTCAATGCCAACCACCTTGACATCCTTTCGTCCCAGCTTCCGGGTTGCCCGGTAGGCCCCTAACGCCATATAGTCGTTTTGAGCGAAAATCACGTCAATCCGGGGATAACGGGGAATCAACTCGGCCAGCTTATCTTCGGCCTTATCTCGCTGCCAGTCGGCAATAATGGTGTCCAGAATATTGATGTGTCCTGTACTGCCAACCACTTCCCGGAAGCCCTCACTCCGGTCCCGTACCGGCGGTGAACCGGACAGTCCCTGAATCTCAATGACGTTGCCGCCTTGCTTTTGCAGCAACTCAGCGACCAACTTGCCTGCATCCCGTCCGATCAGAACATTATCGGGCCCAATGTACAGGGTATAGTCATATCCCTCCACCGCCCGGTCCAATACAATAACCGGGATTTTTTTATAGGCTTCGGCTACAATCGGTGTCAGCGCCGCCGAATCATTGGGCGATATGATCAATAAGTCGATCCCCTGGGCTAACAGCTCCTCCACATCCTTAATTTGTTTGTTGCTGCTCTGCACAGCATCGGTAAAGATCAGGCGCAAATCTTTATGGTTTACAGCTTCGTCCTTGATTTCCTCATTCATCAGAATCCGCCAGGGCTCAATCAGGTTTGCCTGCGACACGCCAATCAAATATTTTACTTTATCCCCGCCCGCCACCTGGTCCGCCCCATCCCGGCAGCCGGCCGGCAATAAGGAAAGCAGCAGAATCATAAGCACAGCAATCGCTGTTATCCTGTTATTTTTCCCATGCCTGTTCACGCATGAATCCCTCTTTTCCGGTATTCCGCCGGTGACACCCCCAGCACCTTTTTAAAGGCCGTGCTAAAATAATGCTGATTGGAATATCCCACCAGTTCTGCTACTTCATACAGCTTGACCGCCGGATCGTTCATCAGTTGAATGGCCTTTTGCACCCTTACACCGGTCAGATAATCAATAAAGGATATGCCGGTCTCCTGCTTTAGCAACCGGCTTAAATAGGCCGGACTGATCTGGACGGCTTTGGCCACATCCTGAAGCGACAAATCTTCTTTATAATAATAGGTGTCGATAAACTTTTGAGAAATCAGCACCACCGGCGTGCAATTGAGCCGTTTGTTCAGTTCGGCCGTAAGGCGTTGGTATACGGCAGCAACGCTTTCCCCCCAATCGGTCAGCGGTTGCTGACAAACAACGACCAGTTGATTTAAACTCCTTTCCAGCGTTTGCTGCACCTGTTCACTCCACTGATACCACTCGGCCAGTCCCGTCAGCGGACAGATCGCCACTATCGCATCGCGGCCATCGCGGAAAATCATTTTGTCCCTGTCAGCCGGCCACAAATCCATTAAGACATTCTGAACGGCAAACAGCAGCATCTCCTTATCCCAGGCGCGCGGCAATGCTTCTCGCTGGCAGGCTCCCACCACCTTCAGCAGCAACATGCCCGCCTGCTCCGGCAGCACGATTTCCAGAAAATCCAGTTGCTCGGCCAATTGACCGGACGGCAGTTTACCTTGCACCCAGTCATTATAAAACCGTTCCCGGAGCAATGGCAGGTTCTTCTGGGTTTCCCGGCTGGCCCAATTCAGATACTTATGCTGCGACCTTGACCGGCTGGCTTCCTGCCCGGCCTGCTCCAAAACAGCGATCAGCTGGTCCTTGGCAACGGGTTTCAGCAAATAGTCGAATACCCGAAGCTTCAAGGCCTGCTGAGCGTAAGAAAATTCATCATGGCCGGTAATGACAATCACTACACAATCGACCGCCACGGCTTTCAACTGTTCGATAAATTGCAGACCGTTCACAAAAGGCATGCAGATATCGACCAGAACGATATCCGGCCGAAGGAGCCGGGCCTGCTCCAGGGCCATTTCGCCGTCCTCGGCCTCACCAGCCACCTCCATCCCCATTCCCGGCCAGTCTACCAGGTTTCTAAGCCCTCGGCGAATTTTAGGCTCATCATCGGCGATTAAGACTTTCCACATACACTCACCTCATCTAACAGCGGATGCCATACTTCCACTTGCGTTCCCTCGCCGTACACGCTGTAATAACGCAGTCCGTACTCCGGTCCGAATGACAGGCGGATGCGTTCGTTTACATTGTAAATGCCAAAACCCAGCCCGCTGGACTCCCGCTCTCCCCCGGACAATAGTTCATTGATTTCCTGCATCTTTGCCGGGGAAAGTCCCATTCCGTTATCGGCAATAGTAAACAAGAGCCGGCCGTTGGCTATTTGGGCCTCCAGCCTAATCAGGCCGCCGCCCCGGCGGGAATTGATACCGTGATAGATGGCGTTTTCCACCAGGGGTTGCAAAATCAGCTTCAGCACCTTATGCTGCAAAACGGCTTCGTCGTACACGAGCTCATACTCCAGTTTGTCTTCATAACGGGCCTTTTGGATAATCAAATAACTCCTGATATGTTCCAGCTCTTCCTGTACCGGAATCATTTCCTTTCCTTTGCTGAGACCGATACGGAACAAATTAGCCAAGGCGCCGACAATGCTGACAATATCCTGGGCATTATGCCCCTGGGCCATCCACTGAATTGTATCCAGCGTATTATATAAAAAGTGTGGTTTAATTTGCGCCTGCAGCGTTTTCAGCTCGGCTTCCCGCTTACGCTTTTGCTCCACATAGACCATGTCAATCAAATTACTGATCTCACTGATCATATTATTAAAGCTTCTGCCCAATTGACCGATTTCATCATTGTACTTACTGTTAAACCGCACACTTAGGTCGCCTTCCTCGGCGCTTTTCATCAGACTGCGCAGTTTGCCAAGCGGTTTTACGATAGACGACGTAAAGAAAAGTGCCGTAATGACAGCAAAAATGAGCGTGATTCCGGCAATCAGCAGGGAATAATACCGGATATCGGTGACCTCCTGCAGCGTCTCATTCAGGGAAAACACGCCCACCGTCCGCCATTTGGTATATTCCGAATCCTTATACATAATTTGATATTCACTGTCCCGGATGGATTTTACGATGCTACCTGCCGGATTGATTAGCCAGTCGGGCTTGACCCGGTAAACGATAGGATTTACCGGCGCGTATACGATGCCGCCGTTAGCGTCCATGATATAAAGGAAACCGTTCTTTCCCAGTGTGACGGCTTCAATGACCTGCTTAAGGATAGACAGCTTCATATCAATCAGAATAACTCCCAGGCATTTACCGGTGGCCGGGTCCAAGACAGCCTTGGCGATAGATACCACATCATCGGCACTGTAGTTCAGCGTTGTCGTAATATTCCGGCCAATCGGCTTGCTGAATAGCTCAATCGTACGCGGCGAAGCAGCCGCCCGCTTGTACCAGATCTCTTCAGTCAGCGGATCGCGGGCAATGCGGTACATTTCATTGCTGATATAGGCATCCTGTTCATTGACAATCAAAATTCCCGCAATTTCGGGATGAACGCCGGTAAATGTTTCAATCACCCGGCTGACGGCCAGTTCCAGGGCAACATTATCCCCGCTTGGCTTACTCAGCAAAAACTGTTTCACCTTCGGTTCTTGGGACAAATAATGGATGATATTTTCCATATCGTGAATATAAAATTCCACGTTACGTGTTACCTGCCCGATCATCTGCTCGGTTTGGACATTGGTCTGCTCTTCGATCGACCGGCTGTATAAAAAATTGCCAAGAACACCCAGTGTAATGATTGGCAGTAAAATCAAAGTCATAAAATAGAGCAGCAATTTGAACCGGATACTCTTGCCGCTGATAAAGCTATGGAGCCGCTCCACCGCCAGCACCCCGCCCTGCAATAATTTTTAATATTCCCACAATTTATTATACACTACGCCTTAGTCTCTGGCATAGCCTTCCAGTTAAAATCCTGACAGCAACGCCCGATGACAGGGAATAAAACACCAGCCAAACTATAAAATATAGGGAAGGAAAATTGTATTTTGCCAGCTTTCATGTTACGATATTTTCATCAAAGGAAAATATTTGCTGTGTTATCCCACCTGTTTTATCTTCCCGACAGGCAACATTGGCCGGGAATCTATGAGGCAAAGGAGTTGAGTATAATGACCTATGGAATAAAACCGGACCCCGCCGTGATTGTCATCTTCGGGGCCTCTGGCGATCTTACCGCCCGTAAAGTGGTACCGGCACTTTACAATTTGTTTTTAGACGATTACCTGCCCGCTCAGTATTCTATCGTGGGCGTATCCCGCACCCCCTTCAACGACGATGAGTTCCGAACCCACCTGCGTTCGGGCGTCGAAAAGTTTTCCCGCCGCGGCACCCCTAAAGAAAAAGAGTGGTCTGCCTTTGCCGGCAATGTGCATTACCTGCAGGCCGAATACAACGATCCCTCCCTGTATCAAAAATTGCTGGAGCTTGACGAGACTAGCTGGAGCACGCCACCTAATCTGATCTTTTATCTGGCCACACCACCTAATTTATTCCCGGAAATTATCAGCCAGTTAGGCAACTTTGACCTGCTGCGCGGGGATTCCCGTTACCGTATCGTCATCGAAAAACCCTTCGGCCATGATTTAAAATCCGCCCAGAAACTGAATCAAGAGCTGACTCAGGTCTTTAGAGAACATCAGATTTATCGTATTGACCACTATCTGGGAAAAGAAACGGTACAAAACATCCTGGCCTTCCGGTTTGGCAACGCGGTTTGGGAGCCGATCTGGAACCGCAACTTTATTGACCATATCCAAATCACCGTGGCAGAGCAGATCGGTATCGGCCGCCGCGGCGGTTATTATGAATCGGCCGGGGCTCTCAGGGACATGATGCAAAATCACCTGTTGCAGCTTTTATGCTTTATGGCGATGGAGCCGCCAACCTCCTTTGACGCCGATGAAATTCGCAACAAGAAGGTCGACGTGATGCACGCTATCCGTCTGATTTCCCGGGAGGAAGTACCCCGCTTTGCCGTGCGGGGTCAGTATGGCGGTGGACTGGTGGAAGGCGAGTCGGTCCCCTCCTACCGGGCGGAAACAGGTGTCCGCGCTTCGTCCAATACGGAAACCTTCGCTGCATTAAAGCTGTTCATCGATAACTGGCGCTGGCAGGGAGTCCCCTTTTATCTACGGACAGGCAAACGGATGCCGGCCCGCGTCTCGGAAATTTCACTGCAGTTTAGACCGGTGCCGCACCATCCCTTCTCCCATCTTAACACTCAATTGTTCCAGCCGAACCGGCTGGTCATCCAAATAGAACCCAATGAGGGCATTGTACTCCGGACACTGGCTAAAGAACCGGGACTGGGCATGAAGTTAAAACAGGTCGATATGCAGTACTGCTATCACGATGTGTTTAAAACGCCTTCACCCGATGCCTACGAAACCTTGCTGGTTGATATTCTGCGGGATGATCCCGGCCTGTTTATGCGGGCCGATCAGGTGGAAGCAGCCTGGCGGGTACTTGACCCTATTCTGGAAGTCTGGCGTTCTAACCAGGAATTGAATTTTCCCAACTACCAGCCCGGTCAATGGGGCCCGCCGGAGGCTGAGCACCTGATTGCCCAGGATCGCCGGACCTGGCTGCCGCCGGTCTGCGCCGAACTAAAGAGAGGATGATGCTGCTTGATTCGGATTTTTGACGACCCAACAAGTGTAGCGGTCGCCGCCGCCGGCCTGTTCGCTGAAGCAGCGGCCGCCGCTATGCAAAGCAAAGGCTCTTTCTGCGCTGCCTTATCCGGCGGCTCTACGCCGCGGCGATTGTATGAAGAGCTGGCCAAACAGCCCTGGCGCGACCAAATCGCCTGGGAGAAAGTATTTCTCTTTTGGGGTGATGAGCGTTATGTGGCGCCCACCGACCCGCTCAGCAATCAGAAAATGACCCATGAAGCCCTGCTCGATCATGTGCCTATTCCGCCAGCCAATCTCTTTCCCATTCCCTTCGCCGCTTCCGCCGGCGAGTCGGCAAGTCTCTATGAGACCACGCTTCGCACCTTCTTTGGTGCTGGGCCACGGTTTGATCTTATGCTGCTTGGCCTGGGAGCGGACGGCCACACCGCTTCGCTCTTTCCCGGCACGGCTGCCCTGGCTGAAACCAATCGCTGGGTTTGTCCCTGCCGGCCGCAGGGAACGGGACCGGACAGAATCACGCTTACCTTTCCGGTCATCAACCGGTCCGCCGCCATTTTGTTTCTCGTTACAGGCCAGGACAAAGCACCGGTCATCGAAGCAGTGCTTGATAAGAAAAATAACCAGGCCGCCTTACCCGTACAGCAAGTGCAGCCTGTGCAAGGCCAAATAACCTGGTTTCTCGACAAGATGGCTGCCGGCCATCTATCACCCGCAACTGGCAATTAAACTTGATATAACCGAGGAGGACATGCTTATGCCAAAAACCTATCAAATCGGTCTGATCGGCCTGGCAGTTATGGGGCAGAACCTGGTATTAAACATGCTGGAAAAAGGATTCTCCGTAGCCGTCTACAACCGGACATTCAGCAAGACAGAAGAGTTTATCGCCAGTCTGCCTCCAGTAACGGCACTGGCCGGAGCCCGTTCGATCGAAGAATTCGTCGAGCTGCTGGCCAAACCGCGCAAAATCATGCTCATGGTCAAAGCCGGTCAGCCGGTGGATGCCATACTCAATGAATTGCTGCCCCATCTGGCGCCCGGTGACATCGTAATCGACGGCGGCAACTCCTTTTTCACCGATACGCAGCGCCGCAGCCGGCAGCTGGCCGACCGGGGCATCCACTTTATCGGTATGGGCGTATCGGGCGGCGAGGAAGGAGCTCTCCACGGTCCCAGCCTGATGCCGGGCGGTGAACGGTCCGCCTACGAAGCTATTGCGCCAATTTACACCCGCATCGCCGCCCAGGTGGCCGATGGTCCCTGTTGCGCCTATGTAGGTCCCGATGGCGCCGGTCATTATGTAAAAATGGTCCATAACGGCATTGAATATGGCGACATGCAGCTCATCAGCGAAGCCTACTACATCTTAAAAAAGGCGCTTCATCTGTCCGCCTTTGAACTGCATGAGGTATTCGCCCGCTGGAACCAGGGAGTCCTTAACTCCTATCTGATCGAAATCACCGGCGATATTTTTCTCCAGCAGGACGAAAGCACTGGCAAACCGCTGGTTGAAATCATCCAAGACAAGGCCGGTCAAAAAGGGACCGGCAAGTGGACTTCGCAAAGTGCCCTGGATCTGGGTGTGCCGGTGCCGACCATCACGGAAGCCGTTTTTGCCCGCTGCATGTCGGCCTACAAGGAGGAGCGGGTTGCCGCCGCACCTCTGCTGGCAGGTCCGGAAGAACCCTATCAGGGCGACAAGCAGGCGTTGATCGACGCCATACATGATACGCTGTATGCCTCAAAAATCTGCTCCTACGCCCAGGGTTTTGCCCTGTTAAAAGCTGCCGGTGAAACTTACGGCTGGCAGTTGAATAGCGGTGACATCGCCCTGCTGTGGCGAGGCGGCTGCATTATCCGGGCCCAGTTCCTTGACCGCATCAAAGAAGCCTTTACCGATAATCCGGAGCTTGCCAACCTGCTGGTTGCTCCCTATTTCCGGGATGAACTGAGCCGCCTGCAGAAAAACTGGCGGCTGGTCGCAACTACCTGCAAAGAGCTGGGCATTCCCGTGCCGGCGATCAGTGCCTCGCTGGACTATTACGACAGTTACCGCCAGGCTGTACTGCCGGCCAACCTGCTCCAGGCCCAGCGGGATTATTTCGGCGCCCATACCTATGAACGGCTTGACCGTCCGGGAACTTTCCACACCCAATGGCAGAAAAGTGATCTGAAATAAATTTAGGACAAAGAAGAAGCCGGGAAAACGTTGTTCGTTTTCCCGGCTTTACTCTTTATACCACCTACGGACGCACCTGCAAGGTCCGGTTGAAAATAGCCTCGTTGGCTTTTATCTTCTCTTCGCCGCCCAGCACACAAAGGTAGTTTTCTGCCATGGCCGCTTCGATCATTCCGGCTAATTGGCGGATATCCTGCTGCCGGGTGCCTAAAATTTCATCCCGCTCCTGCTGGCGGTCGGACTGGCTGACCTTTCGAATATACAGCAGATCGGCTTGTTCCCCCTTTTGGGACACAGTCAGGGGAGTATCCAGCCGGCTGATGGTGCCGATAATATATTTAGTCATTTCCCGATCGTCTACGGCAAACCCGTTAAGATAGTCGGCCGTCTCATCATAGACTGCCAGCGTTTCTTTCAGATTGGGGTCTCGATAGGAGCCAAACACCAGATTGCCGTTCCGTTCCAGTGTGGCAAAACCGCCATAGGCGCCACCCTGGACCCTTACCTTAGTCCACAGATAGTCATAGCGCAAAATAGTCTCCAAAACCTTATAGCTTCCCTGGTAGGAATAGCCCAGGCGGCGGAAATTGGCGCCCTTGGCCACATATTGAACCTTACCGGCCGTCATAATTCCCTCGTTCCGTTTTTCCAAAGCAGCCTGATATGGCTGAGTTGGCAGCGCCGCCGTCGACAATTGGCCACAAAAATCCTTAAACACCGGTTGGAAAGCCGCGTACTGCTCCTCGGTAGCCGTCACGCCGACCAACAGGTTGTTTTTGTTATATATTTGCGCCGCTACAAATTCCAGACCGGCCACAATTTCAGCCGCTTTGGCCGCAAAATTGGTATCCAGTTCGGTGATAAACTCATAGAAACTCAAGAGTCCGGCTTCATTGTAGTGAGCGCCGGGCGAAACATAGGAAAGCACCCGGGCGGCAACAATCTCCTGCCCACGGCGGAACACATTGTTGTCCCATTTAGCTTTGCTTTCCCGGACAACCTCCTGCAGACGCTTCCTATCGGAAAATACGCTTTTGCCGATAATCTGGTGAAACAAATCCATCATTTGTGGCAGCTTTTCCTGCAGGGCTTTGCTCTTCACCATCAGTTTAGGCGAGAATTTATCGGCCTCCATGTTTTCCCCATAGGCTGCTGTACGGTAGGCAAAACCGCCGGTCCAGAGGTTTATCTCATTGGACAGTTCGCTGTAACCGTATTTTTCGGTGTCCATTTTCCCCAAAACCTCGGTCAGCAAATAGACATACGGCAGATGGCTTTGCGGGACAGCCGTCAAGTCGAAATATAAATTGACATAGATAATCCCGTTTGTCGCCAAAGGGTGGAACAGAACAGTCACACCATTTTCCGTTCGTTCCGCTACCGGTAGTTCTTCCACCTTCTTCTCAATATCGTCAATGGCCAAAAGCGGAATGCTAGCCAAGTCCTCCGGCGAATCGGGCGCCTGCTGCAACTCTTTCAACCGGGCTGTCTGCTGAATCAGCCGGTCAAGCTCCGCTTCCGACAGAGAAGCCTTATAGGCGGCCAAATGTTCACGGACGGCCTGGTCTTTTTCCGCCGCCAGCCCTTGTCTGGGTTTCAGAACAACCAGCGCCTGATGCTTATTCTGCAGCAGATACGTATCAATCAGATTCTCGAAATAGCCAGTGGTTAGTGCCGCTTTGATCTTTGCCAATGGGTTGGTATATTCCAGATAAACCAGCGGGCTTTGGTCATACAGCCAGCTTTCCAGGCATTTGATATTGTAAATAAGCCCTTTGGGACGACTGCCAAAATTGGCTTCCCGGTAAGTAAACTCAAAGATATTAATCGCCGCTTCGATAAGTTTTTTGTCAATGCCTTCAGCCACCAGTCGCCGCAGTTCCGTCTCAACCGTCCTGACAAACAGCTCCTTCTGGTCCTCATTTGTTCCGCTGATGACAATACCCCAGGTCGGTTGCAGCAGCCCCCGGTCGAAGCTGCCTGATACGTCACTGCCGACACCGGCTTCCAGCAGAGCCTGCTTCAGGGGAGCCGCCGGTGTTTCTAGCAGCAGATAATTCAGCAAATCAAAAGCCAGAACCAGCTCGGGCTCCTGTGCATCGCCAATAACAAAATTCAGACTGAAAAAAGTTTTATCCTGCGTGCTCTCGCTGGGTCCCACCGGATAATCATAGTCCTGCTCAATCCGCCGGCCAAAAGCGGGCTGTGCCGCAATGTCCGAATCGACTTCAATTTTGTCAAAATGGCTTAAATATTCCTCATCCATAAACCGGAGCTGCTCCAGAATATCCATATCGCCATACAAAAAGAGATACGAATTGGACGGATGATAGTATTGCCGGTGAAAATTTAAAAACTGCTCCTGAGTAAGCTCAGGGATAAACTCCGGATCACCGCCCGATTCAAGACCATAAGTGGTATCCGGGAACAACGTCGTCATCACCTTATGCTCCAGTACGGCATCAGGCGAAGAAAAAACACCCTTCATTTCATTATAGACAACACCTTTGTAAATGAGCTCACTGTCTTTGCTTTCCAGTTCATAATGCCAGCCCTCTTGCATCAGCGTTTCCGGGCATTGATAAATATCGGGATAAAATACAGCGTCCAGATAGACATCCATCAAATTGCGGAAGTCCTTATCATTCCGGCTGGCTACCGGATACATGGTTTTATCGGGAAAAGTCATGGCATTCAAAAAAGTGTTTAACGAACCTTTCACCAACTCAACAAAGGGCTCCTTCAAAGGAAATTTTCGCGAACCGCATAACACTGAATGCTCAATGATATGGGCCACTCCTGTACTGTCAGCCGGCGGAGTTCTAAAGGTTGCTGAAAAAACTTTATTATCATCCCCGTTTGCCAATACCAACAGCCGGGCCCCACTCTTTTCATGACAAAACAATTTGGCATCCGATTGAATATCCGCCACCGTTTGTTCTTCCTGGAGGCGAAATCCGTGATAGATTTGGCCAATTTTCCATTCCATAGCATTACCTCGCTTCCCCAATATACATTATACACGACAAAATTATATTTATATCAGTTTATAATCATATTAACAAAAACAGAATCACAACTGCAACTGCCTTTGTGATTCTGTTACTTTGCTACAATTATAGTTTTATTATACCCACTGAATTTAAAAAGATAATAATCAGCAAGGCCGGGGTCACATAGCGAACGGCAAAAAAGTAAAAGGACAACAGACCGCTTACCGCCAGGCTTCCGCCATTGGATAATTCCCGCTCCACATCGGCCCGGTCCACCCGGTAGCCGATAAACAGGGCGATTAAGAGGCCGCCTAAGGGCAGCATGACATTGGAGGACAAATAGTCAAACCAGTCAAAGAAACCGCGCCCCATGAAGGTCATATACCCCAAGAGACTATCCTTGTCCACCGACCAGGTAGCCAGCACGCCGATAGCAAAAATCAAAACGGCATTAAACAGAGCTGCCTTCGGCCGGGAAACTCCCCTTTCCTCCGCCATATAGGCGATGGGTACTTCCACAAGCGACAGCATCGCCGTAGTAGCGGCGATGGCCGCCAAGAAGAAAAAGGCGATCAATAAAATCCCACCAAACGGCATTTGTGAAAATACCAGAGGAATGGTCATAAACAGCAGCCCCGGACCGGCTCCCGGCTCCAGACCAAAGGAAAATACCGTAGGAAAGACGGCCAGCCCGGCCAAAATCGATATCAAGGTATCGGACAAAGCTACTTTCAGGCTGGTGGCAAACAGATTGTTATCATTGGTAAAATAGCTGCCGTAGGTAATCATCGTCCCCATACCTAAGGACAGTTTGAAAAAGGCCAAACCCATGGCCGTCAAAATAGCGACAGCCGAAAGTTTACTAAAATCAACATCAAACAGGAAATGAACCCCTTCAAAAGCGCCCGGCAACGTCAGTGCCCGTATGTCGCACAATATAACCAATATAAATAATAGCGGCATCAAAGTCTTGGTAATCCGTTCAATCCCCTTGCTTACCCCCATAGCCAGGATAGTCGCCACAACGGCCAGTACAACTCCCTGCCAGATGACCGGCGTAACCGGATTGACAATAGTTGCGCCAAACTGCGCTTTGGCACTTTCCATGGTAATTGCCGAAAAATCGCCGCACAGGGCTTTGAATAAATAGAAATATACCCAGCCGGCCACGCAACTGTAAAAAAACATAATAAAGTAGGAAGCGCCCACGCCCATCGTCCCGATATGCTTCCAAGCGGTATTAGGCGCCAGGGCGGCAATGGCGCCCACCGCATTACGCCGCATCTTTCGTCCGATATAAAATTCACCCAGCATAATCGGCAACCCGACAAACACAATACACAGCAAATAAACAAGTAAAAATGCCCCGCCACCAAACTGGCCAATCAGGTAAGGGAATTTCCATATATTCCCTAACCCCACGGCTGAGCCCAAGGTCGCAAAAAAGACGGCCAAGCCGGATGAGAACTTTTCTCTTAACATAAATCTACTTTCACCCTCATTTCTCTACTCTCATTAACAGAAACCTCCGTTGGCAAAAGTCTCCGTTTCTAATGGTACCATGGAAGTAAAAAAAAAACAATTTGATTTTATGTCTATATAGAAGGGACAAAGACAAAATTTTATACTTAATTCTAACAATCTTCCAATAAATGGAGTTTGCCCCTTTAAGTTAACATAATTTATAATAAGAACAGGGCAATACTTACTATAAAGGGGATTTTTTCATGCTTTATGCGACTCTGCTCACGGCTTCTTTTACCTTGGCTGCACTGACCCTGGCTACCGCTCCCGCCGCTGCCGCCCAGTCCGAAATATATGGTGGTTTTCAAACTTTCCGATGGCAGGAAACAGACTCTACCGGTGCCGAACTCATGCACGAAACAGGTCAGCTGTTCACCCTTGGTACAGCTTTCCATTCAGGCGGCCGACAGGTACTGAATACCACAGCTCTGGAAGTGTTTGGCGGCTCCCCAACCCATTATGAAACCAACGGGTCCAGTGCCGATCATTACCACGGGTTCAGTCTCGAAAGGCGCTGGGAACAAACCGTTTCACCCGGTAAACCGGCCCCCTTTGCCGGTCTTGGCTGGAAACAGTGGTCCAGAAGCATCGACTCCAGCCCCGGCTACTATGGCTATACGGAAAGCTGGAAATCCCTCTACGGCAAAGCCGGAATCCGTCAGGAACACGGGCCGCTTTATTGGGTTGCCGGGGTAAAAGCTCCCTTACATATCAGCAACGAAGTTGATTTTATCGATACCACTTTTACTCCCCGAAAAACACTAGGCTATTTTGCCGAGATAGGTACAGCCGGTAAAGACAAAAAAATCAGTCTGACCTATGAATACCAAAAATACAAAGCTTCCGCCACCGTCGACGGTTATTACCAGCCGGATTCCAGCGAACGGCTGCTAACGCTGCGCGCCGTCTTTACTCTTTAATAACGCTTTTTTCCCACCATACAAAAACTGCTTGCCACTGTTGTCACCGACAAAATTATGCTATGCTTAGAGTATCGACATACCCTAAGGAGGGATAGCTATGATTTACACTCGCACAGGCGATAAAGGCACCACCAGCTTGCTGGACGGCACCCGGATACGTAAAAACAGCATCCGGGTAGAAAGTTACGGAACCATCGATGAATTAAACTCCTTGCTTGGTTTTGGCAAACATTTTGTGCCCGAACAGGAAATTGTGACAAGGCTCCATATCATCCAAAAGGAACTGTTTGCCGTGGCTTCCGAGCTGGCTGATCCCCAGGGTAAAACCTACGCCTCCCACTTAAGTGATACGGAAATTCAACGGTTTGAAGCCTGGATTGACGAATATGTAAAAAAAATGGACCCGGCACCAAAATTCATTGTTCCAGGCAGCAGCCAGGCTTCTGGCATCCTGCATGTGGCTCGCACCGTATGCCGGCGGGCGGAACGGGTGATGATGACGCTGGATGAAACGGAACCGATCAATCCGGTTCTTGTGAAATATATCAACCGTCTTTCCGACGTACTCTATACCTTTGCCCGCTATCTGGAGGAAACCCAGGAGTTAGTTAATTAAAATTAGATAACAAAGAGACCAAGGCCGAAAATGGCCTTGGTCTCTTTGTTATCCATTGGATTTATTTGTTCGATTGAATCAGACGGGTCGGGTCCATATGATAATCATAGTCAGCCTCGTTCACATAGCCGGTAGCCAAAGCCGCCGCCTTTAGTGTAATCCCCTCGTGGGCTGCTTTCTTGGCAATTTCCGCCGCTTTGTCATAGCCGATCAAAGGCACCAGCCCGGTAATCAAAATAAGCGACTGCTGCAGATTCTGAGCGATCTTATTCCGGTTCGGTTCTATCCCCACCGCGCAGTTACGGTTGAAGGAATTCATTCCGTCGCTTAACAGGCGCACGGTTTGAATAAAATTATAGGCAATAACAGGCATAAATACGTTCAGTTGAAAATTACCCTGGCTCGCGGCAAAAGCAACGGTCGTATCATTGCCAAAAACCTGCGTTACAATCATGGTCAGCGCTTCTGCCTGGGTCGGGTTTACCTTGGATGGCATAATGGAGCTGCCCGGCTCGTTTTCCGGAATAGTAATTTCCCCGATCCCGCAGCGCGGACCGCTGGCCAGCCAGCGTACATCGTTGGCAATTTTCATCAGATCCGCCGCCAGTGCTTTCAACATGCCGTGCACCACCGTCATCTCGTCCTTGCTGGTAAGGGCATGAAACTTATTTGGCGAAGTCTGAAACTTCTCGCCGGTAAGCCGGCTAATCGCAGCCGCTACCTTAACGGCAAAGTCGGGGTGAGTATTGATCCCGGTTCCCACCGCCGTGCCGCCCATCGCCAGATTGCGTAAAAAATCAAGTCCCGTGGTCAGCATAATTTTATTCCGCTCCAGCATCCCCACCCAGCCACTGATTTCCTGGCCTAAGGTTAACGGTGTGGCATCCATCAAGTGGGTCCGGCCGATCTTAACGACATCCTTGAATTCCGCCGCTTTAGCCGCCAGCGTCCCGATCAGTCCGTCCAGTGCCGGCAACAATTGCTTGCGGACCAGGGTAAGCCCTGCCACATGGAGCGCTGTGGGGAAAATATCGTTGGAACTTTGCGAACGATTGACGTGGTCGTTGGGATGGACCTTTACGTTGGCCCCCGCTTCCGCCAGAATTTGTTCGGCCCGGTGAGCCAATACTTCATTAATATTCATATTAAACTGTGTGCCGCTGCCGGTCTGCCACACGGCCAATGGAAAATTTCCCGCCAGCTTATCCGCCAACAGATCGTCGCAAGCCCGGATAATGGCATCGGCCCGGACATCATCCAACAGCCCCAGTTCCTGATTGACTAAAGCTGCCGCCTTTTTAAGCACGCCAAATACCGTCACCAGTTCTCCCGGTATTTTTTCCGTACCGATTTGAAAATTCTCAAAGCTGCGCTGCGTCTGCGCTCCCCACAGCTTATCCGCCGGTACTTTGATCTCCCCCATTGAGTCCTTTTCAATACGATATTCCATAGTAGCACATCCTCTCTCCATTTATGTATATGTACTATTTGCCATACAGCACTTATCTATATGCCCAATTAAAAGTTATTTTATATAAACGATAATTATTATCATTTATATCTTTATTAAACGCCAAATTTAAGAAAAATGCAACATTTTCTTACTTGGCAACCCTTATTTTGTTTGTTATAATAACACAAAATCTTTGATTGAGGTAAAATTATGAAGTTATTATCATGGAACGTAAATGGACTAAGAGCTTGCCTGACCAAAGGATTTATGGATTTTTTCAATACTGCCGACGCGGATATTTTCTGCATTCAAGAGTCAAAACTGCAGCCGGAACAGATCGATTTGCAGCTTTCCGGCTATGAGCAGTACTGGAACAGCGCAATAAAGAAAGGTTACTCCGGCACAGCCGTGTTCACGCGCCTTGCACCGCTGGCCTGTACCCGTGGCATACAGATAGAAGAACATGACCAGGAAGGCCGGGTACTTACCCTGGAATTTGACAGGTTCTATCTGGTAAACGTATATACGCCCAACTCACAACGCGGTTTAGCCAGACTCGACTACCGGATGAAATGGGAAGAGGATTTCCAAGCCTATCTCATGCGACTTGACAGCAGCAAGCCGGTGATTGTCTGCGGCGACATGAATGTGGCTCACAAGGAAATTGATATAAAAAATCCGAAAGCCAACCGGAAAAACGCCGGTTTTACCGATGAGGAGCGGGCCAAAATGACGCTTTTGCTTGAAGCTGGCTTTATCGACTCCTTCCGCCATCTATATCCGGACAAGCAGGATGCCTACACCTGGTGGTCCTATATGATGAATGCCCGAGCCCGCAATATCGGATGGCGCATTGATTACTTTCTTGTTTCCGGCAAGCTCAAGCAAGCGGTTAAAGAAGCCACCATCTATCCGGAAGTCATGGGCAGCGACCACTGCCCTGTCGGTTTGGACATAGATTGGTAATTAAAGAAAGGCTTTCACCAAATTATTTAATTTCACCCTAGAGAATTTTCTTAAGAAGGCACCTCCACTGTAGGAAAAAGTCCCTGGAATCACGAATAAACCTTTTAATATTCTGGTTTAGTACGCTACTTATGTTTTGTACAGGGGGTAATAGTATGCCGCGGATATTGATTGTAGACGATTCCAGATTGTTTCGCGACTCCCTAAAAAAAATGATCGAGCCCCGTCTTTCGAGTGAATATGCGGAAGCAGCCAACGGCATCGAGGCCCTGGAAAAGCACCGTTCGTTTCAACCGGACATCATTTTCACAGGTATCGTTATGCCGCCGCCTGACGGGATTGCCTTACTAAAAATTATATCCGAAATAGACAATAAAGCAGTCCTTGTCATAATAAGCGCTTTAGGCAGCCAACCGGCCGTCTATAAGGAGTGCATGACTGCCGGCGCCTTTGCCGTACTAACCAAACCATTGAAACATGAAATGATTCTTTCTGTGATCAACTCCATTCAGTCTGAATTAAAGATAGGGGTATAATATCATGGAAGCAATTGATATTGATAAATTAGAAGCTGGCATGATTTGCAGTCAAACCATTTGTGATGTACGGGGAGTAATTCTGGTCGGCGCCGGCGTTACATTGACGCAATCCTGCATCAACAGGCTTAAGCGTTTTAACATCCAAAAGGTAGAAATTCAAGCCGAAGAGCCGCCTGCTCCGCCACCTCTTCCACGACCTGAGTTTCCTGTGCAGCAAACGCTGCTAACCATTCAACGCCTGACTAACGGTATCCGCCAGCAAAACATGCTGAGACTACAATCAAGCGCCGAAACCTTTGAGTCTATCATTTACGCGGTATTGGAAAAGCCTTACGTACAACAGTTTCTGGATCAGGATGCACAAGATGAAAAATTATATAATCATAGTCTGCGGGTAACGATCATTGCCCTTTATATGGGAATGATTTGTCGCTACGACATGCTTAATCTTGAATATCTCGCCATGGCCGGTATTATGCATGATTGCGGCATGGGAGGAGTATTGAAGGAAGATGACCGTCAACACCCGCTGAACGGGTTCATTAAAATGCGCAACAATGCACATATTCCCATGGTTGTGGCGTTGACCTGCTTACAGCATCATGAACGTTATGATGGAAAGGGCTTCCCCTTGGGCTTGAAAAGGGATCAAATTATTGAGTTTGCCAAAATTATTGCCATCGCTGATCAGTACGACCACCTGATCATTGGCGGTTGTAGTCCTCAGGAGGCATTATTCAAACTGCTGGAGGGCAAGCGAAAATTATTTGACCCCACCATAATTAATCTTTTAAACAATATCATCGACTGGCCTCATGCTTTGCTTAGAAACCACCACCCCGAACCGCTGCAAATAACAAATGACCAGGAACCATAGCTCCTGGTCATTTGTTATTTCTAAGTAACCTAACTGTCTTGACTCAAATTGATAATAACCCGGTGTGCCGTCGCCGGATCGTTATGAGCAAATTTAGCAAAGGACAAACTGGATAGGACTAATATTTCGGCATCGGTTTTAGCGGTGATTTCTCTTCCCTGCCGCGGATGGACCAACAGTCCGTTCGTGCCGAAAGATTCACCGGGGTAAACAACGGAGCCATCCCGGGCCTGTACCTGACCGGCAAGCACCACATTGACATCATAACTGCTACTGCCCTGCCGTACGATAGTTTCCCCGGCCGGACAACGCACCACCACACCGCAGGCGCCGACCAGTTTTTGCCCTTCCCTGGCCGACAGTCCCCGCAGCAGAGTCATTATCTGTTCCGGGCGATCTTCCAGGCGGCCCGTCAGGTATTCCCACAACCCTTCGTCCGTAATTAATTGGCTGTTAATTATATCTGAATTTTCCGTAAATTCTCGATAAAACCAATCCTTACTGCCGGTATCGGCGGTCCGTTTGCGCGCCAGCCGGTAATAAGGCGACCGAACAGCCTTCAGATGGGCTATGTCATTGACCAACAGTACGAACGGCGACAACAGACCGAACTCAGCATCCTCAATATGCCCGCCAAAACGCTGAAAGCCAAATTGCTCATACAGGCGCAGCAAATACAAATTGCATAAGCCAAAACTGAACTCGACTCCCTGACTGCATTCCAGTTCATAACCGCGGGACGGCAGCAAATAGGAAATTGCCGAATTCCGGTAACGCGGAGCAATCATAAATTTTGAACTATAGGAAAAAAGCGGCTTTTTTTCCTTACCGTAAAACCGTTGGAATCTTTCCAATGATAACATGGTTTGCCAGCTTGGTGAAAACTGTTCTCTGGTGCCGATATTGACCCGCATAGTACCGACAATCTCATGGCCGGCCCGGGCATACAGGAGCAGTCCCCATTCATCCAGTTCATCATACAGCAGGGCATCCCCGCCTTGTATCGCGGGCAGCTTATCCATTTCCTCCACATAAATGCGATAGCGGAAACGATAAATATCACTTTTTTCTTCCTCCGTCCGGGCAACGCCGATTTGCACTTGCCCTTGCTGCATTGCCTGAGGCTCGCTGAAAATTTGACAACCCTTTTCCACACTACATTTCCCCTTTCCTTATTATGCTGGCTGACAGACTGCAAAAGCCTTCACGGCTTCATCGTCCCACCTTCCTTCTCCAGGCAAGTGCCTGAGAAAGCCTCACAGCCGGCAAACGGAAAAAGAGAAAAAAATAAACCGGCTTGAAGCATCTGTTTAGATACCTTCAAGCCGGTTTGTTTTTTAAACGGGCAATTTAAAATATATTAAGAATTCGGTTCCTGCCGGGTCTGTTTTCACCTTCATCACAGCCCCGTGTCTGTGCACAATACGATAGCAAATGGATAACCCCAAGCCTGTTCCCGTGTCCTTGGTGGTCAGAAACGGCGTTCCCAGTTGTTCCACCAAATGAGCCGGTATACCCGGACCATTGTCGCTGATTGCCAAAACCACCTGTTCCGCTTCCTTATAAGTACGGATTTGCACCAGGCCTCCCTTGTGCGCCATGGCCTCAATAGCGTTACGGACCAGATTAAGCAACAATTGTCTGATTTCGTTCTCATCAAGCAATACATCGGGAACTGGCGCCAATTGGAGACGGATGGCCGCTTTATCAGCGGTAGCCAGCGTTTCCAGCAGCGGGTAAATAGCATGAATGACTTTATTCAATGAACAATACTGCAGCTTAGCCCGTTTTTCCTTCGCCAATAGCAAGTACTCGCTGATAATATCATTGGCTCTGTCCAGTTCTTCAATTAAAATTTCGTAACAGCTTTCCAGCGCCTTATCGCCTTTTTTGTAGGCAATAAACTGCAAATAGCCCCGGACGGTGGTCAGAGGATTGCGAATTTCATGGGCTACACTAACGGCCATCTGTCCAACCACATTCATTTTATCCGCCCGCTCGGCGATATTCTCCAGATTCCTGCGTGACGTAATATCACGGACAATCCCTTCCACCGCCGTAATCTTTCCCTCACCATCGCGAATATATGTGGCTGTCTGCTCGGCCCAGATAGCAACCCCATCTTTACGCTGTATGGAAAAAATTCGCGGCCCAGTGTCCTCCTGCTGTCGCGGCAGTTCAAACGGATGCAGCAAGGTTCTGAACAAACTGCCGTCCCGGTAAAACTCCTCTACAGCATAGCCTGTAACCGTCAAAGCGGCGGGACTGATATATTCAAAAGCAGGAACCGAGCTTACCTTAAACCGGTAAATAATATCGGCGGCATTTTCCGCGAACAGCCGATAGGGCAATTCTTTATTAATCAAGTCCTGCCTGGTCTTTTCAAAATACACAATAATCGTACCGGCGGCAATAGTGACGCGAAGCAACCCCGCCAACGGCACTATCCAGATCATCCATCCCGGAAATAAGGGGAAGATCAGGGTAAGTGCACCCCAGAGGAAAAACGCATAGCCGGTAACCTGTTGTCCAATGCCGGAGCCTTCCATATGGAACAAAAAGAATATGCCGATCCACAACAGCACCACGCCGCCATACCAGGCGGTAGGCAAAAGCTTATATAACGGCGGTACAGGCAGCAACCCCAGCAAAGCCGTAATCACAACAGCTAAAACCACCCCATATAGCCAGCCCTTATGAATTTTCCTGTTGTTAAACAGGTAAATTCCCCAGACAAATACAATACCGCTGGCGTTAAACAACAATTGGTACAAGTTAAATTCCCACAGCGAGTGCTTCCACTGCAGCACACCAAAATCAAACAGAATATTCCGGAGCAAAAAAATAATCCAGGATAACGCCCACAGTCCGATATGTCTTTCTCTATATAAAACATACAGATATACATATACCAAACTTAAAGAAAATGTTCCGGCCGCCGAACTGATAGCCGTTAATAATATATAATTCATTACAAAGTCCTTTCGGGAAAGATAATAAGAATAACTGCATATTGCCTTTCTCCCTTTTCTATCCCCTACGGAAAATTCCCTTTTTGCTACGGCCCGCCAACAACAAATATTGCACAATATTTCACTTGAGAACCACGAATTTACGTACACTGTCATCGTGACAGCTTTTTCCGTCAGACTGGGTCAGCAGAATAGCCCAAGTATTCCTGCGGCTTTACTTCCCTGCCATGCAAAAAATCCGCTCACCCTGCCGGCACCGGCAGGTTCATGAAAGCAATGCTTCCTAGAGCGTATCTTCAAACTAACGGAATGGTCCATGGCGAGTGATTTTTGCGACAGACAAGGCATACCCTAAAGGGCACGCGGAATTTTGCAGGATAGCGGCCCCTATTTCAAAAAAATTTAACGAAGTATGGCACAAAAAGCGCCGTCAAGGAGCATTTCGGATAGTTTGAAGCCACGCCCTAGACACCCTATTGTGAAGAATACGTGGATACGTAAACACTCTTTCAGGCCGAAGATTCTGCGAGATATGCCCATTATTCCACCCAAGGAGCAGGACTTTGTTCTTTTTTCAACGAATAACCTTTTATTCTTATAAATACCGCTTTTTTCTGCTGCCTGCCGGACGCATACCCGGCGGCTTTTATTGAAAGCATATATGGCAACAGATCCGATACCGTTGGACGAAAGAGGTATACAGCGAGTATACCTCTTTCGTTTTAGAAAAAGGAGTGACTTGTTTTTGCTGCGTTACATTCTACATCGTCTACTCAGTTCCCTGGTAGTCCTGCTGGCCATTGTCACCATTACCTTTCTTTTAATGCACGCCATCCCCGGCGGCCCTTTTACCGGCGAAAAAAACCTCTCGCCAACGGTGAAAAAAAATATTGAAGAGCGGTATCGTCTCAACGACCCCTTATGGCAGCAATACCGGGATTACGTCGTCCATTTAGCCTCGTTTGATTTAGGCCCTTCATTTAAATACGAAGGACGTACGGTCAATGCCATCATCCAGGAAAGCTTTCCGATCTCCCTGCAACTGGGCAGTCTTAGCATTGTTTTGGCCGTTCTCTTCGGCATTCCGGCCGGTGCCGTGGCCGCGTTACGCCAAAATAGTTGGCAGGACTACCTGACCATGTTGCTGGCGACGCTGGGCGTATCTGTTCCCGGGTTCGTCTTTGCCACCCTGTTGATTTACCTGTTTGCCATTAAGCTGCAATGGCTGCCGGCAGCACTCTGGAACGGACCGGCCCATATGATTTTGCCGGCTTTGGCACTGGCCAGCCAACCGGCAGCCTTCATTGCCCGCCTCACCCGGTCGAGCCTGCTGGAAGTACTGGCCCAGGACTATATTAAGACAGCGAAAGCCAAAGGATTATCCCAAACAGCCATCTTATTCCGTCATGCGTTGAAAAACGCCTTGATTCCGGTGGTAACTTATCTGGGACCGATGGCCGCCTCCATTATCACAGGTAGCTTCGTTATTGAAAATATCTTTGCTATTCCCGGCCTGGGGCGGCATTTTGTCACCAGCATTTACAACAGGGATTACACCGTCATTCTGGGCATCACCGTATTTTACAGCGCCCTGGTTATCCTGTTCAACCTGCTGGTCGATCTCATCTATCCGCTCTTAAATCCGCGGATACAGTTGACTACGAAAGGAGAGGAATAGCCATGCCAATGAGCAGTGACTTGTTTAAACCGTTAGCCCGTGACCGGCAGCCGGCCCTGCTCCTGCCGGTGCCTGAGCAGACTGCCTGGCATCGATTGAAAGAAAACAAGCTGGCTATGGCCGGACTATATGGCATCATCGTCATACTGCTGCTGGCCGTCCTGGGTCCTTGCTTTTCCAGTCTCAGCTATTCCGACCAGAACCTCCAGGCGGTCAATCAGCCGCCCAGCGCCGCCCATTGGTTCGGCACCGACAGTCTGGGCCGCGACCTGTTTATCCGGGTACTCTATGGCGCCCGCATTTCTCTGGCCATCGGTTTTGTCGCCAGCTTAATCAATCTGACCCTGGGGGTTTTATACGGCGGCATTGCCGGCTTTTTCGGCGGACGCATCGACCGGATCATGATGCACATTGTCGACGTGCTGTACGGGATTCCAGTCTTATTGTATGTTATTTTGCTGATGGTCATCTTAAAGCCGGGGCTGACCAATATTTTCATTGCGCTCGGCATTGCCTACTGGCTGAATATGGCCCGTATTGTCCGGGGGCAGATTCTGCAGCTAAAAGAGCAGGATTACGTATTGGCGGCCCGCTCGCTGGGCGCCAACCACTGGCGCATTTTGCTGCGCCACCTGCTGCCCAACAGCCTGGGGCCCATCGTTATCACCATGACGCTGACCATACCGGAGGCTATCTTCACAGAGGCTTTTTTAAGCTTCATCGGGCTTGGCGTAGCTGCCCCGCTGGCAAGCTGGGGCGTGTTGGCTTCCGATGGGGTTACCAGCCTGCGTTCCTACCCGTTCCAGCTTCTTTTCCCTTCCCTGGCCATTTGCCTAACCATGCTGGCCTTTAATTTTCTCGGCGATGGCCTGCGGGATGCTCTTGATCCCCGCGTAAGGCGATAGGGAATGTTTTCAAACTATCCGAAACGTTCCCTGACGGCGCTTTTTGTGCCATACTTCGTTAAATTTTTTTGAAATAGGGATCACTATCCTGTAAAATTCCGCGTGCCCTTTAGGGTATGCCTTGTCTGTCGCAAAAATCACTCGCCATGGCTCATTCCGTTAGTTTGAAAACAGCCCCTAAGGAGGACTTCTTATGCAACCACTGCTTACTATTGACAATTTGGCTGTAGCTTTTGATACTTATGCCGGGCAAGTTCAGGCCGTCCGCGGCATTTCCTTTACCATGCTACCGGGCGAGGCCGTCGGCCTGGTCGGCGAATCAGGCTGCGGCAAAAGTGTTACGGCCCATGCCATCATGCAGTTAATTACCAGGCCGCCCGGACGCTATGCCTCCGGCAAGATCGATTTTGCCGGCACCGATTTGCTGCAATTACCGGAAACAGCCTTGGAAAAAATTCGCGGTAATACAATCAGCATGATTTTTCAGGACCCCATGACCTCCCTGAATCCGGTACTCACGGTGGGAAGACAAATTGCCGAAGCTCTGGAACTGCATCAAAAGCTGAGCAAACGGCAAGCTGCTGAACGAGTTGTTGAACTCTTGGAACTGGTGGGTATTCCTGCGGCGCAGGAACGAAGCAGGAACTATCCCCACCAGTTTAGCGGCGGCATGCGGCAGCGGGCTATGATCGCGATGGCGCTCGCCTGCAACCCCCGCTTGCTCCTGGCTGACGAACCGACAACAGCCCTGGATGTGACCTTACAGGCCCAAATACTGGATTTGCTCAAAGAGCTGCAAGTCAAATTCAACACAGCGATTCTCTTTATTTCCCATGACCTTGGCGCAGTGGCTGAACTATGCAGCCAGGTCCATGTTATGTATGCCGGAAAAATCGTTGAATCGGCAGCTACGGCCGATCTGTTCGCCAACCCGCAACATCCTTATACCAAAGGGCTGTTAGCGGCGGTTCCCCGCCTGGACAGCGATGAGAAAATGCCGCTGGCCATCATCGACGGGCAGCCGCCCAATCTGTTACAGCCGCCGACCGGCTGTCCTTTCCACCCCCGCTGTCCCCAGGCCATGCAAATCTGCACTGAAGACTATCCGGAAACCATAAAGCTTCATGCGAAACACAGCCTCGCTTGCTGGCTGCAGCATCCCGCTGCACCCAAACCGGACAGGGAGTGATTGAACTTATGCAGGAACAGGAAATACTACTGGAAGTAAAGCATCTAAAGAAATACTTCACTGCCCAGAGAGATTGGCTGGGACGACCAGCCGCTTACGTCAAAGCAGTGGACGATATAAGTTTTACCCTGCCTAAGGGTGAAACCCTCGGGTTGGTTGGAGAAAGCGGCTGCGGTAAATCGACGGCCGGACGGACACTGCTTCAGCTATACCGTCCAACGGCAGGTCAAGTCCTGTTTAAAGGCAGGGATATCGCGGCCTATACTTCAGAAAAAGAGCTGCGCCGCGACATGCAGATGGTTTTTCAGGACCCCTATGCTTCGCTCAATCCGCGGATGACTATTGGCGATATCATTGGTGAACCGTTGGACATCCATGATTTGGCTGCCGGGAAAGCACGATCCGAACGAATTGATGAGCTGTTGTCCCTGGTTGGCCTGGCGGCCGGCTACCGGAACCGGTATCCCCACGAGTTCAGCGGTGGCCAGCGTCAACGGGTCGGAATTGCCCGTGCGTTGGCGGTCAATCCCAGCTTTATCGTATGTGACGAACCCATCTCGGCCCTGGATGTTTCCATCCAGGCGCAAATCGTCAACTTATTGGAGAGGCTGCAAGCCGACCTGGGTCTCACTTATCTCTTTATTGCCCACGATCTGGCTATGGTCAAGCATATGAGCAAGCGGGTAGCCGTCATGTATCTGGGCAAGCTGGTTGAACTGGCGCCCAGCAGCGAGCTGTACAAGCGACCCCAGCACCCCTATACCCAAGCCTTGTTATCAGCCATACCCACGCTGGCTTCCTCAACAGCCGGGCAGCGGCTTCGGCTGTCCGGCGAAATTCCCAGTCCGGTCAATCCACCGCCAGGCTGCCGGTTTCACACCCGCTGCCGGCAGGCCATGCCGATATGCAGTCAACAGGAACCGGTTTTCACTGAGCTGACTGCAGGCCACTTTGCCGCCTGTCATCTATATAAGCTGAACTAACCATTCTTAATTCAACTTATATATCAAAGGAGATCAATAGATGAAACAATTAGAGCAAACCATTCAACAAATACTAACCACCTGTCCCTGCCAGCAGGCCCTGCTGATCCGGCACCTTCCCAGCGGCCGTCAATTCGCGTTAAACCCGGATCAGGTATTCCCTGCTGCCAGCATGATCAAGCTGCCGATTATGTATGAAGTGATGCGCCAAGCTTCCCAGGGCCGGCTCGCCCTGGAGGAGCTCCTGGAGGTAACGGAAGCCGTCCGGGTAGGCGGTGCCGGCATCTTGCAGGAGCTGCGTCCAGGCATTGCCCTGACAGTCCAGGAGCTAGTCACGCTGATGATTGTCATCAGCGATAACACGGCCACCAATCTGCTGCTAAATCGGATTGGTCTGGCTGCTGTCAATAGCACGGCTGAACAACTCGGTCTTACCAATACCGTCTTGCGCCGCCGGATGATGGATTTTACCGCCGCCCGGGCCGGGCAGGAAAACCACACCTCTGTCGCCGATATAGCCAAACTGCTGGAAATCATGTATCAGCAGACGACGCTGCCGCCGGAATACGGCGAACTGATGCTGAATATCCTGAAACGACAGCAAATTCGCGATAAGCTCCCCTTTTATCTTCCCGAAGATATTGCCATCGCCCACAAGACAGGAACGCTGGACGGCGTAGAGCACGACGCCGGCATTTTGTTTTCCGCCGGCGGTCCTTATCTCATCAGTGTGATGACTGCCGACTTACCGGTTAATTATCAGGGCCTGCAATTGGTGGCGCAAATTGGCCGGGCGATTTTTGAGTACAGCCATACACCTTCCGCCAGGGCTAATTGCTAACAATTGTTATATGAAACAGAGGAGGAACTGTCATGTCTTTAAGAAAACTACTTACCTTTTTGCTGGCGGCCATCTTGTTGACGTCCTTAAGCACAGGCTGCGGCAAAACTACCAGTAACGAACAGGTGCTCCGCTACGCGCTGGAAGCCGAGCCGGCCACTCTGGACCCCGGCAAGTCGACGGCCATTCCCGAATCACTGGCCGAACTCCAGATTTTTGAGGGCCTTACCCGTCTGGACGCCAAGGACCAGCCAGTGCCAGGAGTAGCCGAAAGCTGGGATGTGTCGGCCGACGGCCTGACCTATGTATTTCATTTACGTACCAATGCCAAATGGTCAAACGGTGATCCGGTCACTGCCCAGAACTTTGTCTTTGCCTGGAAGCGGGTACTAAATCCTGACTTTGCTTCGGAAAATGCTTATATGCTGTTCCCCATCAAACAGGCTGAGGCATATAATGGAAAACAGGCGTCTGCCGACCAACTGGGCGTTAAAGCGGTTGATGCCCATACATTGGAAGTTACCCTGGAAAAACCGACTGCTTATTTTCTCAGCTTGGTAGCCTTTCATGCCTTCTATCCGGTTCATGAAGAAACGGTAACCGCTCAGCCCGATTCCTGGGCCACCGATGTGGCCACCCTGATTGGCAACGGTCCGTTCAAAATAACCAACTGGGTACATAACGGTCAAATTGATTTTGCCAAGAACGATGCTTACTGGGATGCCGCCAGCGTCAAGCTGGCTAAAATGGAATGGCCTATCAGCGATTCCCAGGCAACCCGTCTGTCCATGGTCGAAAACAACCAGGTCGATATGATGGTTGAACCGCCGGTCAGCGAGCATGACCGGCTGAAGCAGGAAGGCTTACTTAGCATCTCGCCCTATCTTGGTGATTATTACTATGTATTTAATACCAAGCAACCACCCTTCGATAACCCCAAGGTCCGGCAGGCCTTTTCCCTGGCCATCAACCGGGAAGCCTTGGTCACGAACGTCATCAAAGGCGGTAAAAGACCGGCCTATGCCTGGGTAGCACCGGGATTGATCAATCCAGCCACCGGGAAGGACTTCCGCGAGGAAGGCGGCAACTATGTGACGGAAAATATCGACCAGGCAAAAAAACTGCTGGCCGAAGCCGGTTATCCTGACGGGAAGGGGCTGCCGCCGATTACCATATTATATAATACCAGCGAACTCCATAAAGCCGTTGCCGAAGCCATCCAGGAAATGTGGAAACAGAATTTAGGCGTTGAGGTAAGCCTGACCAACCAGGAGTCCAAAGTATTCCTGGAGTCGCGGACACAGGGTCAGTTCCAGGTTGCCCGCGCTTCCTGGGTAGGCGATTATGCCGACCCCATGACGTTTATTGATGTGTTCAGAGATTCCGGTAATGACGCCAAATACCACAATCCGGCCTACAACCGGCTCGTTGAACAGGCACAGTCAACCAATGACCAATCCGTCCGGATGAAGGCCTTGCACGATGCCGAACAGCTGCTGTTTGCCGATGCCGTAATCATGCCCATCTACTATACGACACAACCCTATGTGGCTAAACCGTATGTAAAGGGTTATTTCTGGTCCATCCTTGGTCCGGCGGACTTTAAAACGGCTTATATTGAAAAATAACTTCCGGAGCCTGTTGCTTTGATCAGTATCTTCTTTAAATCAGCCATAACGAGGTGAGCGACGTATGCAAGTCAGTTCTCGCATAAAACCCCGGCGTCTCCGTCCCGGCGCCACCCTTGGTATCATCGCTCCGGCCAGCCCCGGCGATGCCCAGGTGGCTGCGGCAGGCCTTGAATTGCTGCGCGCAAAAGGTTTTTCCCCGCAGGTGGGTCGTTCCTGTGACCAGAAGGCAGGCTTCTTATCCGGTCCGGACAGAGAGCGCGCCGCTGATATTCATGCCATGTTTGCTGATCCCAACATCGACGGCATACTCTGCCTGCGAGGCGGCTACGGCACCATGCGCCTCTTAGACTTGCTCGACTATGAACTAATTCGAACCCATCCCAAGGTTTTTGTCGGCTACAGCGATATAACGGCTTTGCATACCGCCATCGGCCAGCGCAGCGGGCTGGTTACCTTTCACGGTCCCATGGTCGCCTCCGATATGGGCCATGAGATGCCCGACTATACCTGGAACGGTTTCAGCCGGGCCGTTATGAATGACCAACCGCTCGGACAGCTTTCAAATCCGGCCTGCACCGCTCCCCCCTCCTGGCTTGCGGCGGGAAAAGCGCGGGGAATACTGGCCGGAGGCAACCTAAGCCTGATCGTTTCCACCCTGGGAACCCCTTATGAACTGGATACAGCCGGCAAAATTCTTTGCCTGGAAGAGGTGGGCGAAGCTCCCTACCGGCTTGACCGGATGCTGACCCAGCTCTTGCTGGCCGGCAAGCTGCAAGCGGCAGCAGGCATTGTGTTCGACATGTGCGCCGGCTGCGATGACGCCGACGATACTCCCGGCTTTACGACCGAAGAGGTACTACAAGAACGGCTGGGACAACTGCCGGTTCCGGTACTGTCCCGCTTCTACTTCGGCCATACCAGCGAAAAAGCAACGCTGCCTTTCGGTATTGCGGCAGAGCTGGACTCTGCCGCAAACAGCTTTACTGTTACCGAGACAGCAACGATAAATTAAAGAACCGCCAATTAATTTACACTGTGCGGCCTGACCGATCTTTTTCCGCCTGGCTGCATCAGCAGAACCTTGCCAGAGCGGAACTATTCCTGCGGTTTTGTTTCCTTGCCAAACGAAAAATCGCTTACCAGAACGACAGGCTCACTAAATCGGCGGTTCCTTAGGACTTTCCTCAGAACCCTGAAACGGAGGTGTCCAATGGATACACACGCAAAAAAAAGACAGATTATTGCTATCATTGACGCCCTGCGGCCGGAATTGGAGGCCATCAGCCTCTTTCTCCATCAGAACCCGGAACTTGGCGGCCAGGAGCATCAGGCAGCCCAACGCCTGATGGAGGCTGCCCGGCAGAGAAACTTTACCGTTCAACAAAAAATTAGCGGCTATGAGACGGCTTTCATCGCCAAAAAAGGACATTCCGGCCCTAAAATAGCCTTCTTAGCCGAGTATGACGCCCTGCCGGGTTTGGGGCATGCCTGTGGTCACAATTTAATCGCCGCCATGAGTTGGGGCGCGGCGGCGGCTTTTGCCGAAGTAGCCGGTAACCAGGCCGTTTCCTATTTAATCGGCTGCCCGGCCGAAGAAACCAGCGGTGCCAAAGTCAGTATGGCAAATGACGGTGTTTTTGACGAACTGACCGCCGCACTGATTGTTCATCCGGGAGATGCCAACAACCTGGGCGGCACTTCCTATGCCTCTCACCCACTGCAAGTGACCTTCCGCGGCCGGTCGGCCCACGTAGCCAGCAAGACCGATAAAGGCAGTAATGCTCTCGATGCGCTGGTCATGTTTTATCAGGGCTTGCAGCAGCTCCGGCATACCTTTACCCAGGAGAACATCATCGCCGGCATGATTACCAAAGGCGGTATCGCTCCCAATATCGTACCGGCTGAAGCGGAAGCCAAATTTACCATTCGCGCCTTATCTTCGCACTATCTGGAAACCACTATCCTGCCAGCCGTACAGCGCCTTGCCCAAGGAGTTGCCCTGGCAACCGGTACGGCAGTAGAAACCTGTCACTATGAACCGCTGTTTAAAGAACTGCTCAATCATCCCAAACTACTTCAGCTATACCAGAACAACATGATGCTGCTCGGTGAAACAGTCACGCGGCTTAAGTCACAGGATGCCGATGGCTCCACCGATGTAGGCAATGTCAGCCACGCCGTGCCCACCATTCATCCCGATATTGCCATCGGCAGCCCATTAACCGCCCATACTCCGGAATTTGCCCTGGCAGCAGGCTCTCCCTACGCGCAGGAACGCCTGCTGGTAGGCGCTAAGGCCATGGCCATGACGGCGGTTGATTTGCTAACTACCAGCCTTTAACCGTAAAAGCCCAACTCGGATTATCCCTATCCCAGTTGTCCTGTTAAATAAAAATGCGTTGCTTCGCAAACTACGGTGAAGCAACGCATTTTTTATTTATAACAGGCTAACCGGTCAATATTTTCTTGCAACACACAGGGAGGTCGACAGTAGATTTTTGAGCATGCTGCTGTCCAGTTCCACGCTTATCACGCCAGCCAGAACCACGGTGGCACCAAGGTAGCCCTGCAGCGTCAATGTCTCACCGGTAAACAGAAAGGCAAAGAGAGCGGCAAAAATCGGCTCCAGCGAAAAAATCAGTCCCGTATGAGCCGCCGTAGTATACCGTTGGGCCGCCGTCTGACCAATAAAGCCAAAAGCGCTGCATAACAGACTCAGTCCAAGCACAAACAGCCAGTTTTCCGGTGTTGCCGGCAGCTTGGGTGTCTCGGTCAAAGCCGATACGGCAAATCCCCAGCCACCGGCAACGCCAAGTTGCAATACGCCCAGCGTAATCGAATCCACCTTGTGAGTCAATATGCCTGTCACAATAATATAAGCCCCATACAAGGCCGCGCCGGCAATACACCAGCCGTCACCGGCATTGACGCTCAACCGGCTCTGCAGCGTAAGCAGACCGATGCCGCTTAACGCCGCCAGCGCTCCGAACCACACCTTGCGCTGCGGCGCTTTTTTCAACAGGACCGCCGAAAAAACCGGTACGAAAATAACTGATAGGCTGATTAAAAACCCGGCATTAGCGGTAGTTGTATGTTTTACGCCAAATACAATTGCCACAAAACAGGCAAACAACAACGACCCCAAAAATAGCGAGGCCTTAAGAACTTTACGGTCCAGATTGCGCAGCCGGCGGTTAAAGATTACCGCCGCCACCACGAAAGCGATGCCAAAACGCAGCCCGATCAGATTAAATTCCTGTAAAGAAGCTAATCCCAGCTTCATAAACAAATAGGATGATCCCCAACATAGAGTTACCAGCACCAATAACAGATCCGCTTTTCGCTGTGCAGTCATATCGACTTTCCCCACATTCTTTTTTAGGTAACCACTGATTAAATGAACCTGTCGGCCTGGTGAGAGATTTTTTCGTCTGGCAAAGAAGTAAAACCGCAGGAATAGCGGCCCCTATGGCAAGGTTTTGCTGACGCAGCCAAGCGGAAAAAGATCCGTCAGGACGTGCAGCGTGAATTAATCAGTGGTTACTTAGCTAGCAAAGATTGCCTATTTCCTAGTATACGTATATACTTATCATTAGAAAAGAGAATCTTTATAATATGATAAATGAAAAAAAATAATGAGGTGACCGTTATGTCGATTACCAAATACCAAGTGTTCCTGAACACAGTAGAGCTTGGCAGTCTTACCAAAACAGCGGAAGCGCTCAATCTGACCCAGTCCGGCGTCAGCCACGCCATCGCCAGCCTGGAAGCGGAGTTTGGTTTTTTGCTGCTTATCCGGGATCGGGCGGGTATCCGGCTAACCAGCAACGGCGAGCTGCTGCTGCGGTATGTCCGGGATATTTTGCAGGCGAATGAACGGCTGAAACAGGAAGTAGCCGCAATTAACGGCCTGGAAACCGGCACGGTGCGGATTGGATCATTCGCCAGTGTTTCCACTCAATGGCTCCCCCCCATCCTGCAGGAATTTCAACGTCAGCATCCTTCTATCGAATTAAAACTGCTGGAAGGCGATTACGACGATATTGATCGCTGGATTGCCAATGGCTCGGTGGATTTTGGCTTTATTTCCGCACCTTCCTCCAAGGCCTTCGAGATCATGCCGTTGAACCGTGACAGAATGCTCTGCATTCTCCCGCTCGGTCACCCGCTGGGCGAAAAACCCTTCATTACCTTTGCCGAAATAAAAAACGAACCGTTTATTATGCCGGCCTGGGGCAAAGACGATGATGTCCGGCGGCTGCTGCAAAAAAACAAAATTGTTCCTAAAGTCAAATTTGAGGTAGCCGAAGACCGAACGATTATTGCCATGGTGCAAAGCGGCCTGGGTATCAGCATATTGCCGGAAATGGTACTGTTCCGCCTGGCCGACGGCCTGCATACGCTGGAACTGGAAAAACCTCATTTTCGTACCATCGGCATTGCCGCACCCTCGCTTACCTCCATATCGCCTGCCGCCAAAAAAGTAATCGCCTGCGTCCGTACCTGGCTGGAAACGCAAGCAATGCTGGAATATTAACCTGTCTGCCGCATATTTCCGGTTGAGCCAAAACTACAAAGTCCTCGTAGAAACCTAGCCGGTAAGCTGTAACGAACGCCCCCAGGCTGTTGAATAGCAACAGTCTGGGGGCGTCTTACATTACGCCTGTTTATATTTATAGATTACCGCCTTGATGGTCCCGTATTCAATATTCTCCGGCAGGGCTTCTTTCAACGGTTTTAGCTTTCCCGCCCCCAATTCCTCGATTTTTTCCAAAATCAAGGCTTCCTGCTCCCGGGGTATCAGCCGCGACCAATCCAGTACATGACCTTCCTGACTGCAGCGGAACAGATGCTCCTGAACGGTGATAAGCTTCAGGTCACGCTGCCGGGCAATATCTGCTGGCGCAAACCCTTCCTGATACAACTGCAGCGTCACTTCATGGCTGGGACGTTCCTCGTTCGTCTTATCCTTATCTTGGTCTTTATCCTGTTCCTCATCCGCATCGGCGGCAACAGGTACAGCCAGAGGCACGACCGGCCGATGCTCGGCGACGTATTCCCGGATGACCTGCAGAAACTCCTCGCCATACCGCGCCAGCTTTGTCTCGCCCACTCCCTTAACTGCCCGCAGCGCCGCGGCATCCAGGGGATAGGTTTCACTCATTTCTCTTAAAGTAGTATCGGCGAAAATAACATAGGGTGGAACCTGAGCCCGGTCGGCAATGTCCTTACGCAGCTTGCGCAACAGAGCAAACAGGGAGTTGTCCGTTTCCTGACGCCGGCGCTGCCGTGGTACCTTCTGCCAGACCTCTTCCTTCTTCTGCAGCACCGCCAGCCCTTTGCCGGTCATGCGCACCACCGGGTACTGGCTCTCGGTCAAGGCCAGATATTCGGTGGCGACCAGGCGATTAATCAAATCCTTAATACTCTGCAGCGAACGATCCTTCATAATACCATACACTGAAAGGGTATGACAGTTTTGCTGTAATACCTTTTGATTTTTCGCACCCTTCAGTACATCGGCGATAAAAGCAATGCCGTACCGTTCCTTGACCCGCAGGACGCAGGAAAATATTTTCTGCGCTTCGACCGTGATATTGGTTAATTCTTCATCATTGTTGCAATTGCCGCAGTTACCGCATTCCAGCTGCGCGGCGGTATCGCCGAAGTATGACAGAATATAACTGCGCAAACAGGCAGGTGTGTGGCAATAATCAACCATGGCCTGCAGTTTGCCAAACTCACTGCTCTTTCGCTCTTCCTCTGCGACCGACTGATCAATGAGGAATTTTTGCAGCAACGGGTCTTGAGGGCCGAAAAGCAGCAAACACTCGGCCGGCTCGCCATCCCGGCCGGCCCGGCCGGCCTCCTGATAGTAGGACTCCATATTCTTTGGCATATTAAAATGAATAACATAGCGTACATCCGGTTTGTCGATGCCCATACCAAAGGCATTGGTTGCCACCATAATACGAATATCGTCACGGATAAACCGTTCCTGACTCTGCTTCCGCTCCTCATCCGTCAAACCGGCATGATACCGGCCGGCCTGATAGCCTTGGGCAGTAAGCAGTTCATATAGGTTGTCCACTTCATTACGGGTCGCCGCATAAATAATTCCCGACCGACCTTCATTGTTGGCCAAATACTTCAAAATAAAGTTTTGCTTATTCTCACCCCTGAGCACTGAAAAAGATAAATTGGGGCGGTCAAAACCGTTAAAATACAATTTGGGCCCAATAAGCCTCATCAGTCCAATAATATCCTGCCGCACCTGATCGGTGGCGGTCGCCGTAAAAGCGCCGATGGCTGGCCGTTTCTTCAATTGGGTAATGAAGGTGGGGATAAAGCGATAGCTTGGTCGAAAATCATGCCCCCACTGGGAAACGCAATGAGCCTCGTCAACGGCCACCAGTGAAACATCCAGCCGCTGAACCGCCTGTTGAAATAAATCGGATTCCAATCGTTCCGGCGCGACGTATAACAGCTTGTATTTACCAACTTGTGCCGCCGCTACTCTTGCTTCCACCTCGGCAGCCGTTAACGAGCTATTGATAAAGGCAGCGGGAATACCGAGCGATGAGAGCGTGTCCACCTGATCCTTCATTAATGAAATTAACGGCGATATGACCAGGGTAATTCCCGGCAACAGCAAGGCTGGAATTTGAAAACAAAGGGATTTGCCAGCCCCGGTCGGCATAATGGCCACCGTATCCTGCCGTTGCAGCAGACTGCCGATAATCTCCGCCTGCCCCGGCCGGAAATCGGTATATCCATAATAAGTCCGCAGAAGCTGTCGCGCCTCATCCAACCGTACTCTATTCAAGTTCTCAGGAACAGTTCTTCTGTTTCCTTGTGAATTAGCTTCCTCTTGTGACATAACCATAGTCTCCTCTTTCCATTAATCGGCGCAAAGCGCTCATGCCCTCCTGAATTTGCCCGGCATTCAAATGGCCGTACCCCAGAAGCAGCTTGTCCCGGTGCTGTTCGTGCAGCGAAGGATACAGCCGGTTCACCGGCCGGATACCCAGTCCGGCAGCACGACTTTCCTCCACAAAACGCTCACCGAACTCCGCTCCCGGAAACTGAAGCGCCACATGCAATCCTGACGCATCACCCCAGGGACAGACCGAATCTGCGAAATGTTCTTGAACAGCCTGCAAAAAACAGCTTCGCTTTTCCCCATAGCTTCGCCGCATCCGGCGGATATGCTTATCCATGGCCCTGGTGCGAAGGAATGCCGTCAGGGCGGCCTGCTCCAGCACAGGGTTTTGCACATCCATATATTTTCGATAGTGCCGCCATTTTTCCTGTAATGGTTTTGGCAGTATGACAAACCCCAGTCTTAATGCCGGAAACAGTGTTTTGCTGAAAGTCCCGACATAAATCACGTGGGAAGCATCCAGAGAATATAGCGGACTGATTGCCGGACCGGCATAACGAAATTCTCCGTCATAATCATCTTCAATAATATAAAAATCATTATCCCGGGCCAGTCGAATCAGGGCGGCACGGCGGCCGGCCGGTAAAATACCGCCCAAAGGAAACTGATGCGACGGCGTTACATATACGGCCGAAACAGCGCTTTCCGTCAGTGTCTCGACAATTGCCCCCTGCTCATCCACCTCCAGCCATTGGACCGGATACCCCCGATCGGTAATAACCGTATACATAGCCGGATGGGATGGATTCTCCAGCACGAAAGGTGCCCCAGTCTTATGCAGCAAGCCAACCAGCAGATAAAAAGCCTGCGTCGCACCGGCCGTAATAAAAATATCGGCCGGTTTTACCAGCATCCCTCTGCTGCGCAACAGCCAGCAGGCAATTTCCCCACACAGCAGCTCATATCCCTGCGGACTGGTATACCCCCATTGTCCGGGCGGCAACTGGCCGGCGGCTTCTCCCAGCATTTTGTTCCAGAGCTTCCAGGGAAACAAAGTTATATCCGGCCGCCCTGTTGCAAAGTCCCACACCGGAGTGCCGGCTTCCGGCTTTACCGGCGCAGTTGCCACACCGTCCGGTTTGTAGTCCAGGCAAACATCCCGGGCAATCCGGGTCGGGGCTCCTTGACGGCTGACGGTAAAGCCCTCAGCCAACAGCATATCATAGGCCTCACAGACAGTATTGCGCGAAACACCCAAGCTGCCGGCCAGTTCCCGCGTCGAAGGCATCCTTTCACCTGCCGCCAATTGGCCTGCCAGGATACGTTCCCGCAGGGAAAGAAATATCTGCCGCGCCAAACTCAATTCTTTTTTATCCTGCCACTGTATTTTCCACATATAATTCCTCACCAACTGGCTCTTTCACTTTGCCCGTCAACTGGCTCTTACCCCACTGCCGTTATTTTATTATCATTATAACATAACAAAAATTATTTCCCTGCTAACAATGATTTAATAAAAAGTGAGGAATGCCAATGAAACTCCATAAAGGACATATCTATCTAATGCTGGCTTTTTCCCTGGCCGGCACTTCGGTTGTCACCGGCCGCAGTCTTACCGGGGCATTGGACAGCTTCGCCATAACAATAACCGGTCTAGGCCTTATGCTGCTTTGTTTATTTCCTTTTTTCGCAGCTAAAACCCTCCACACAATCCGCCGGCTGCAGAAACCAGACTGGGCAGCCTTGTTCTGTCAGGCCCTGTTTGGCATCTTTTTGTTTCGCATCCTTTTACTTACCGGTCTTCCTTTGACCAGCACGGCAGAAGCGGGAATCCTGACCGGGGCCGCACCGGCCATCACCGCATTGCTGGCCTGGTTTTTTCTCCGCGAGCCACTATCGGCCAAAACGGCGCTGGGCATTCTTTGTACAGTAACCGGAATTATTTTATTGCAGAACAATCACCTGACAAATGCAGCCCTGGTCTGGCAGCACACGACCGGTAATCTGTTCGTGCTGGGGGCAGCCGCCTGCGAATCGGTTTTTAACGTCATTTCCCGCAAACAAAGAAGAAAAGATGAATCAGCCAAATTGCCAATCCAGCCGCTCATTCAAACTATGCTGGTCGCCGTTGCCGCCGGCATGCTCTGCCTAATCCCGGCGTTATGGGAAAAATCGCTTGAAGCTCTATGGTCCATCGGCTGGCAGGAATGGGGCGCCTTGCTCTGGTATGGGCTGGTTATAACCGCTTTGTCCTTTGTCTGCTTCTATGAGGGAGTAAAGTACTGTGACGCTTATACCACCGCGGCACTTTCCGGGCTGCTTCCCCTCACCGCGCTGCTGCTGGCCGTGTTATTTTGGGGCGAAGCAATGACTTACCAGCAGTGGCTGGGAGGTTTACTGATTGTGTGCAGCATCCTTCTGCTGGCCGATCAGAAAAAAAGCTCAACCACAGCTGATGATTTTACATAATGTCTCCTTTGTGTGCAGAATACAAGATACATGAGTTTTTTTAACCGTACCTGTTGCCTGAGTTTAAGTTAGTCGCGTATAATGAAGAAGAATAAAAAGGAGCGCGATGTAAAATGACTGAATTGGAAACAATGGCTGATTCAGGCCTGCAGCAGCAGTATGCCGCATTGTCCCGCCAATATGATGAATTTAAAGCGAAAAAACTTAAACTGGACATGTCCCGTGGCAAACCCTGCAGCGAACAGCTCGACCTGTCGCTGGGGCTGCTGGATTGCCTTGACCGGACCGACTATAGATCGGCCGATGGCGTTGACTGCCGCAACTACGGTGGTGTCGACGGTATCCCGGAAGCAAAAGAATTATGTGCCCAAATCTTAGAGGTAGGCACAGATGAAATTATTGTCCATGGCAACTCCAGCCTGGCACTCATGCATGATTTGATCGTCCGTGCCTTGCTGCACGGTGTTCCCAGCAGCCCAGAGCCCTGGAAAGCACTTCCTGTGGTAAAGTTTCTCTGTCCCAGTCCCGGTTATGACCGTCATTTCGGCATTTGTGAATATCTGGGGATTGAGATGATACCTGTCCGGTACACACCGGAGGGTCCGGATATGGATCAGGTAGAAGAGCTGGTGGCGCAAGACGCCGCTATTAAGGGGATTTGGTGTGTGCCCAAGTACAGCAATCCAACCGGCATTACCTATTCCGACACGGTTGTAAACCGTCTGGCGGCTATGCCGACCAAAGCTCCGGATTTCTGCATTCTTTGGGATAACGCCTACACCGTTCATCATCTGACGGAAACGCCGGATCGTTTATTAAATTTGCTCACCGCCTGTAAGCAGGCCGGCCATCCGGACCGTGCCTTTATGTTCAGTTCCACTTCCAAGGTTAGCTTTCCCGGCGCCGGTATTGCCATGGTAGGCGCCAGCAAGACTAATATTACCTGGCTGAAAAAACAGATGCTGCAGCAAACCATCGGACCCGACAAACTAAATCAACTGCGGCATATTCGCTTTTTTAAGAATCGGGTAGGCATTGAAATGCAAATGCGCAAACATGCTGCCATCATCAAACCTAAATTTGACGCTGTGCTGTCGCTGCTTGACGGAACACTGAAAGATTCCGGGTTGGCCAGTTGGAGCCGGCCGGTCGGCGGCTACTTCATCAGTCTGAATACCTTGCCCGGCTGCGCCAAAAAGGTAGTGGCCAAAGCGGCAGAAGCCGGGGTCGTACTGACAGCCGCCGGTTCAACTTATCCCTATGGCCGGGACCCAGAGGATAAGAACATCCGTCTGGCCCCCACCCTGCCCCCTTTGCCAGAATTAAAGCAGGCCATGGAACTGCTCATTCTCTGCATCCGGTTAACCAGTACGGAACAGGAAATGACTAAGCGGGGCCTTTTATCCCCTACCGCTACTAAATAACTGCCGTATGGCTAATAAGAAGCACTGGCGCCAAGTCATAGTGCTTCTTATTTTTGTTTCTAAAAAACCGTATTCATTACATGCATGTATTCAGTTGGTACCGTTAAGAATATAGAGGTGCCGGCGGCGGCCTTACCGCTTATTTACTGCGCTTGTCTTTCGGCACAACTGCCCGGGCTGCCGGTCATACAGCAATCATTTTCCCAGGCAAACATACGAAAAAAAGGATTTTAATAAAAGATTTCGAACTATATACTTATGACGGTTACCTTTTTCCGGTAAAACCGGACCGGCAGCCTGGACCGGCTGGTGTGATTTACATCACAGCCTTGGTCTGTCTCTTTTCTTATAATAAATGAAATACAAGAATCTGCCAAAGGAGGTGATACCATGTTTTCTATCAACAGCGAATGTATTAAATGTGGAGCTTGTGCTTCCGTCTGCCCGGTTGGCGCCATTTCCGAAGGAGATGCCCAATACACAATCGACGAGAACTGTATTGACTGCGGTTCCTGCGCTTCCGTCTGCCCGGTCGGTGCAATCAGCCCCGGTGAATAACCTCCCGGCGATTTTAGTATAAAAAAGCAGTTATTGTCTAAGGCAATAGCTGCTTTTTTATGGACGGAATCCGGAATTTTTTGGTACAATAAAGACATGTCGGTGCGTTGTTCACCTCCGGCATTTATATATATCGTGCTATTTAGCAAAGGAGACTAGCATCTATGGAGCATTGGCATTCTTACATACAGCGTTTGCAATCGATTGCCCAGAACGGGCTGACCTATTCGGAAAATAAATATGATCTGGAACGTTTTCAGGAACTAAAGGAAATAAGTGAGAAAATGCTGGCCGACTTAACGGCAAAGCCGGTTAGCCAAATACAGGACATATTTGTTAATGAAAAAGGCTATGCCACGCCGAAGGTCGATGTTCGCGGCGTCATTTTTAAGGACGGCCGGGTACTAATGGTCCGCGAAACAATTGACGGCCGCTGGTCGCTGCCGGGCGGCTGGGCCGATGTCGGCCTAAGCCCCAGCGAAGTAGTGGTCAAGGAAGTCCGGGAGGAATCGGGACTGCAAGTCGGAGCGGTAAAACTGCTGGCTGTCTTTGATAAAAAGCGCCACGCCCATCCACCGGATATCCATTATATCTACAAACTGTTTATCCTGTGCGAGGTTCTTGGCGGCGAGCTGACACCAGGCATGGAAACGAGTGATGTCAACTTCTTCCCACCCGATCAATTGCCGGAGCTGTCGGTTGACCGCAACACGGAAGCACAAATTAAGACGCTGTTTCAGTTTCTGGCCAACCCGGATAAGCAGCCGCTGTTTGATTAAGGGGAAGCTGCCAACTCCCCGCTTCCTCTATTTAGTTTGTAAGCGGTCGTTTTTCTGTACGTTTGACTGTTTCCCGTGCTATAATCAGATAATAGTATTGTATTATAGAACCAACATATGACCCCTCTGCATGACTACATGAAAAGAGGGTTCTTTGCTATAGATGAAAGAAGCTCCCGTGTACTGCGAATACACGGGAGCTGCGAATATTTCATGGATAAGTTGATAACTAGAAATGGATGTCAACTTGCGTACGGATTAATTTTCTGGTGCTGTCTTTGGCCAGTTTTGAATCTGTGCCGGAAATATTTAGCTTCTGGTTACCGTAAAGGGTTGCCCATTGGATGTCCTTTCCAAGCGCATAGTCAACCCCAAGTACCCAGCCTTTCATGTCCGACGGCAAAGAACTCCATTCATCATCATGCGAGGGGTCGCCAAATTTCTGGAATTTTAACAACCGGAGATATACATCGAATGAGCCGGGCTGTTTAAGGTCCATGCCCTTGTAATCCAGCCGGAACTCCTGGCTGGAATTGTAATCATCCGCGTTGGTCCGGGCATAAGTACCGGTTACCTTTACATTCTTCAGCAGCTTGGCGCTCAGATCTACTTCGCCCCAGTGGGTAATTCCCGTATCCGGGTTGAGCGAGCCATCACTTTTTGTGCCGTCGCCGGTTGCTTTATTGCCGCCAACCAGCAAATTGGCATTGACTACTTTGGACAAATCGGCGTTTATATTCATACCATACAGCGAAGTGTTGCTGGCATTGGTCAGATTAATAGCGTTGCCGTCGCCGTCAAGCTGGGTGGGTTTAAAGTTAAATACGCTGACTTTGTACTGCGGTGCGGCATAATCAAACTGGATACCGCTGCCGGAGTGTCCCCAGGCTACATTGGAGCCATAACCCCACCACTTTTTACCGAAGGTTACGTCCACCGCTCCGACCGATCCGGTAGCCCAGATCCGCTGGAAAGTTCCGTCATTTTCCCCCCAGGAGCGGTTGGTGCTGTACGTTTCATTTGTTTCACTCTGGAAGTGGACATCCCAGTTTTCATTGGCTTTCATAGTTCCCTCAAAGTCCATGTAGAAATGTTTATTGCCATTTCCATTGACGGGGCTTGTTTTTCCGCCCACCGTATCACTGTCATATTTGGCCCGCATAAACCCGTTGAGGGTAACCTTATCGACTTTTTCTTTTACCTCCGCCAGTTGAACTCCCATATTATCCAGCTCACGGTAATATTCCTGAGACAGCTTGGCAATCAACGCTTTGTTCTCAGTGTCAGCTTTCTCCGACTTTGAAATAGCTTTGCCTACAATAACAGCCATTTCATAACGGCTTAAGGGCCGGTCTCCTTTAAAGGTATTGTCATCATAGCCGGCTACTACCCCGTCATGTACCAGTTTTTCCACCGCCGCGTAGGACCAATGGGTTTTCGGTACATCATCAAAGGGATTAGCCGGTGCGGCCCAAACCGTCTCACCAAATCCCATTGCCACAATCAGTGACAAAATTGCCAGTGTTTTTCTCTTCATGTTCTCTCTCCCCTTAAATTGCTATTTTTTAGGGTCCAACCGCCTAAGTCCTTTTCCTGAGTTTCCTGTGTTTTCTCAGGAAATTCAGCCTCCGGCCTGTTTTGCCCTTATCATGACACGGACCGGGAACCTCGCTAAGGCTTTTTCCTCCTTGTGAAAATTAGTAAGTCCCTGCCGTGACTGATCCGTACGTTTACCAAAGCCTGTTGCTTTATAAACTAATTCCCGCCCCGGCTTTTGTTGCCTGTTCTTCCTGCTGCTCTTCCTGTACGTGCTGCTTGTCCTGCACCTTTAAAAACGGCAGATAAACAACGGCTGCCATACAAATCAGCAGGGCCTGCAGCAGCGCGGCCTGCCAGCCGCCAATAATAAAGCCCGAAATGATCGGCGGTGTAGTCCAGGGAACCTGTACTGCAGTAAAGGGCGCGATAAAACCCGAAGCAATGGCAAAGTAGGTAATAATTCCGGACAACGTGGGCACCAGAATGAATGGTATCAGCATCAACGGATTGAATACAATGGGGAAACCGAAAATCACCGGTTCATTTATATTAAAAATCCCCGGAATAATGGACAGTTTTCCCAACTGTTTCATTTGTTTCGACTTCGCCAGAAAAATCATAGCCAAGACCAATCCCAGCGTCATACCGGAACCGCCAAAAGTAATGAACTGGTCGACAAACTGCTGCGTTACAATGTGAGCATTTTGTCCGGCAATCAGCTTGCCGCCGGCATTGACGATATCCTGATTGGCCAGTGAATTGGCCAGCACGATAGGTGACATAACCCCATTCATAACCACTGCCGGTCCATGAATGCCAAACCACCAGAAGAAAGAAATAAAAAACGGTATGACAATCGCCCCAAACAACGAACCGGTTAACCCTTGCAGCGGTGTTTGCAGAATCTGGTAAATTACTTCAATAAACGTCTTGCCAGCCACACTCTTAAAGAGAATATAGACCAAAAAGGACAAAGTAATAACAACTGCTCCCGGAATCAATGCCGAAAACGCATTGGCTACCCCCTGGGGAACGCCTTCCGGCAATTTGATTGTAATCCGCCGTTTGATAAACCAGGTATATATATAAGCAACGGCCAAGCCAATCAGAATCGCCGCAATCATCCCTTTGCCACCGGTCCAGACTTTGGGGATGACACCGCCAACCACTTCACCGCTCTTGGCGGTAACTGATGAGGCCGTAACAATCAGGAAAGACACCAGGGCCAGTATCCCCGCTGAAACAGGTTCACACTCCTCGTTTTTAGCATAGTTATAGGCAATGCCGAAAATGCCCACCAAAGCAAGGATATCAAAGGTTGCGCCAACTACCTGAAATAATGGCTCCTGCCAGTTTGCGCCGAACAGGCCGGTCATCCAGTCATTCCAGCCAGGCAGCGGGATGAAAGCCAGCAGCAAAAACACCGAACCAATCAGGGTTAGCGGGATAATGGTCATCAACCCGTCTTTCATGGCAACCACCGCTTTGGCATTAGCAAATTTTAAAATTACCGGGGTCATTCTTTCAAACTTTTCCACAAAACTCTCCATTGTCAAACCTCCTCATTTTATTGGTACCGCTTTATCTTAGCGTTCTTGGTTCATAGCTCACCTCCCCTGTTGGCGATCACCTGTTTATACCAACCAAAAGACAATTTCCTTTTTCTGGTCAAATTGTTCTGTTGGTCAACATAAATAAACCCATATTGCTTTTTAAAACCATTGAGCCAGCTTAAGAGATCAATGACTGACCAGGCATAATAGCCTTTAATATGAAGCCCCTCCCGCAAGCCCTGTTTCACCGCTTTTAGATGCTCCCGGATATACTCCACCCGGTCTGCATCAAGAATTTGTCCATTCTCAACCGGATCCTGGTCACCCAGCCCGTTTTCCGTGATGTATAGCTTTATATCGCCATAAGCACCGCGCAGCATTCTAAGGCCTTCTAACAGTCCCTCCGGCGATATTTCCCACCCCCATTTCGTGTACTTTTTATCTTCCAGGCTGACTGTTTTATATACTCCGTCAAAAGATACTTTCCCCGGCGCTCCGGCAATAACTTGCTGAGCTGCTGGTTTGTCTTCTGCTGTAGGGTTATGCTTAATAACTCTTTGCGGCTGATAATAGTTAAGACCGATAAAATCATTTTTAGGAGCCGCCCATTTTAAAACGGTCAGTTCTTCGGCCGTCCAGTCCGGTGTCCAGCCCCGCTCTTTTAACTGGCCGACAACATAGTCCGGATAGGCACCTTTAAGAATCGGGTCATAAAACCAGGCTAGTGAATACTGATTGGCGTGATCGGCCGCCTGGGCATTATCCGCTTGGCCGTCCGCCGGAAAAGCGGGCGAAAACACATGGGTAATGCCAATTTCGCCGTACTGTCTGAGCTTCTTATACTCTTCTACCGCCCGGGCATGGGCCACAAAAACGTTATGGGTTGCCTGAAAGTACAGCCGGGGATTATGGCTGATTCCCGGCGGATGGGCACCGTCCAAATAGCCCAGCGAGCAGAAAACAATGGTCTCGTTAAAGGTTATCCAGTGCTTTACCCGGTCGCCAAAAGCCTTAAAGCAGGTCGTCGCGTACTTGCTAAAGGCATCGACCGTTCTTTTATTGGTCCAGCCGCCTGCTTCCTCCAGAACTTGCGGCAAATCCCAGTGATACAGTGTCACAAAGGGAACAATGCCGTAGTGCAGGCATTCATCAATTAAAGCATTATAAAAGGCCAGCCCCTGAGGGTTGATTTCGCCGTCACCGTCAGGAATGATCCGCGTCCAGGCAACGGAGAACCGATAGGATTCCAGTCCCATTTCAGCCATGAGCCGGATATCTTCCTTATACCGGTGATAATGATCAACGGCAATGTCGCCATTGGTGCCTTCAAAAGTTTTGCCGGGAATTTTAGAGAAAACATCCCAGTTGGATACGCCTTTACCGTCTTCATTCCAGGCTCCTTCCACCTGATAAGCGGCCGATGCCGCACCAAAAAAGAAATCATGGGGAAACCGCATTTTTTTCAACTCCTTTACTCCAACAGATAACATTACTTGCCCAGCAGTCTTAGAGCCTGATTAAGAACTTTTTTTCCATTCATCATGCCATAGTCGGCCGTATTGATCACATCCACCGGAATTCCTTTGGGTTCACACAAAGCCTTGATTTTAGCCAGGGCAAATTTAATCTGCGGTCCAAGCAGAATAACATCCAAGCCATCCAAATGCCTGGATAGCTGCGCCTCCGGATAGGCGTCTATTGATATGTCCTGCCCGCTTTCCTCCGCCGCCTTTCTCATTTTGGCAACAAGCATACTGGTAGACATCCCGGCATTACAAAATAAGGCAATCTTAATCATGGTCATTTCCTCCTTTAGTCAGCTTACCTGCCAACGTATGAATCATTTTGGTCATTTCAATCATTTCGATAATCAGATTTTTTTCCGATATGGAGGTCATCAGATGGTCTTGCGCATGAACGAATAGAATGGAAATCAGAATACTTTCACCGCTGGCCTCTTTGTGCAATAAGGCAGTTTGCGTTTCATGGGCTTGGCCAATGGCATCGTTCGCTTTATCCAACAGGGCGTTGATCTCAGCTTCCTGGTAATCACCGCTCCTCACTTTGCGCAGAGCTTCGTAGGCAAATGCCCGTGCTTCACCGGAATTAATAATAATACTCATAACAATCTCTTCTATATCCATTATGAACTACTACCTCCTTCTTTCTGCCTCATGGTCATGTCGTTTTTCCTTTCTTTATTCGTATAGGCCTAGGGTCTGTTTTCAAACTATCCAACATGTTCCCTGGCAGTGCCTTTTGTACCGTACCTCGTTAAACTTTTTTGAAATAAGGACCATTATTCTTTCCAGTTTTGCCTTGTCTGGCGAGAGAATCACTCGCCATGGATTATGCCGTTAGTTTGAAAACACACCCTGGGCACTATATAAATAAAAAATTTTTTTCTTCGTCTCTATATCCATGCAATAATGATGCCAAAACACTAATGGACAGATTTACCAGGCCTTCGCCGCCACAATCGGGTAAATCTGTCCATAGTGTTTCAATACAGACTGTATAGTGTTTTATTTTTTGATCAAAACACGATATAGTCTGTTTTTCTCATCTCTTGTATAATACAGGTAGTTACATGTTGCCAGGAGGAAATTCCTATGACAAGAAAAGACATAATTTATCAAGCACTGCTGGATTTGCCGGAAGGCGAAGGAATCGATGCTCAGGGCTTGGCCGCGATTTTGCCGATTACCCGGGCCAATATCAGCCATGAATTGAACGTACTCTGCAAGGAAGGAAAAGTAGGTAAATCAGGCGGTCGTCCGGTCCGCTTCTTCGTAGCGGACAAGTTGCCTGCTGCCAAGGCAACCAGGCTGGATGCCTTATTAAAAAACAATATCAGCCTCCGCCAGCCGCTGGAGCAGGCAAAGGCCGCCATTCTTTATCCACCCAAGGGGATGAACAGTTTACTGCTGGGTGAGACAGGTGTCGGCAAATCCATGTTTGCCAGTCTGATGCATAATTACGCCATTGAAATGGGCGTAAAGGATAAAGATTGTCCCTTTATTACCTTTAACTGCGCCGATTACACGAATAATCCCCAGCTCTTGACCGCCCAGCTCTTTGGCGTAAAGAAAGGGACCTACACCGGAGCGGAAACAGATAAAACCGGGCTGCTGGAAAAAGCAAACGGCGGTATTCTGTTCCTGGACGAAGTGCATCGCCTGCCGCCCGAAGGTCAGGAAATGCTGTTCACTTTTTTGGATACCGGCTATTTCCGGCGAATGGGCGATGATGAAACCAGAACCGCCGATGTGCTGATTATCTCGGCAACTACGGAAAATCCCAGCTCGGCCTTACTGAAAACCTTTACGCGACGCCTGCCGATGATCATCACTATTCCCTCGCTCAAAGAAAGAACGCTGGAAGAACGCCTGTCTCTAATAAAATACTTCTTCAAACATGAAAGCATCCGTTTAAACCGGGATATTTATGTTTCCCTCAACACCATGCGGGCTTTTTTGTCCTATAGCTGCACAAATAATATCGGCCAGTTAAAAAATGATATCCAACTGGTTTGCGCCAAATCCTATTCAGAGTTTTTAACCAATATCAAGGAAGATGTGCGAATCAACAGCCGCAGCCTGCCGATGCATATAAAAGAAGGGCTGTATAGGGAAAAGGAACATCGTATTTTATGGAACAAACTGGTGAGTGAAGATATCGAATACTTCAAATTCGGCTGTATGACGGATGTACCACAGGAAGCAGCAGAGGAAAATACAACTATTTACGACCTGATTGAACAAAAACTGGAAAAACTAAAAACCAAGGGTATCTCCGATATTGCGATTGAAAGCATCCTGGAAAAAGATATCACCCGCTATTTTGAGAAATACATCAGCGGCATATCGGAAGAAATCAACAAAAAAAATCTACTCAATATTTTAGGCGAAGACGTACTCGATCTGATTGATAAAATGCTATACCAAATGGTTACCTCACTAAAAAGGAATGTCACTCATAACATCTATACGGCACTGGCTTTACATATTAACACTTTGATTAACCGCCTCGCCAACAACAAAAATATTGTCAATCCCCAGCTTGGAAAAATTAAGCAACTGTATCCGGAAGAATTTAAAGCCGCCCTGGAAGCCACCGCCTTGCTTCAGGAATATCTGCACCGCCCGATACCGGAAGATGAGGCCGGTTATCTTACCATCTTTCTGTTGCCCGAAGAGCAGCAGGCTCATCAAAATATTGACAAAGTAAAAATCATCCTCATTGCTCATGGCAAATCGACAGCCACCTCCATGGCTGAAGTAGCCAACGAACTGCTGGGCGAAAACTATGTAATTGCCATCAACTCCCCGATTGAAGTAAAACCGGCAGTAGTCTTGGAAGAACTGCGCAAGGTGGTCAGACAGAATTTTAGTACCAGCGGCTATCTGCTCCTGGTCGATATGGGCTCACTGACCACCTTTGCCGAAGTGATTGAAAAAGAATGCAAGGTCCCGGTGAAAGTATTTCCGCTGACCTCGACACTGCATGTCATCGAAGCCACCAGAAAAGCCCTGCTTGGTTTTTCATTAAGTGAAATCTATAAAGACGTGTTGCTCGTGAACTCTTACATGGATAACAATAAAGCCTCCCTGCCGGTGGAAAGCAAACATAAGATAGCCATTATTACCGCCTGCCTCACCGGCGAGGGCGGCTCGGTGGCCATCAAAAGCTTTTTGAACAACAATTTACGCTATGACAAAGACCTGTTTGAAATCCTTCCGCTAAATTGTCTCGATAAGAAGTTTTTTAAGGAGCAGTTGCTGAGACTGCAGGAAAAGCGGGAAATTTTATTTATTGTTTCCTCATTTTCCGTTGATCTGGCCATTAAACAATACAATATGTATGATGTGATCAGTATGAAAGTCCTGAGTCAATTACAGGAAGCGATTGACAACAAGTCTGCCTTGTTGAAAATGGGCCTGATCTTAAAAGAAAATATCGAAAACTTTGACGGCGAAGAACTATATCACGATATTGTCCATCTGATTCAGCGGATGGAAGGAAAGTTGTCCATCAAGTTCAGCGACGAAAACCTGATTGGTCTGATTTTGCACCTTGGGTTTATGATCAGTCGCTTAAAAAAGGGAAAAGGTTCTGTCAGCTATCTAAACAAAGAAGAGTTTATCCGCTTAAACCGGGATATTTACCAGGTGGTCAAAGAAAACCTTATCTTTTTATATAACAAATATTTTATCGAAATCACCGATAATGAAATTTGCTATATTATCAATTTTTTCCCTAACGTAACGGCTTTGCCGGAAAGCTGAGTGGCAATGGCTCCTTTCCCCCAGCCTAGATAAATGCCAATGGACCTGGAACAGCTTTATTTCTATAAAAATAAAAATCAGCCGGATCATAAGATCCGGCTGATTTTTATCAGATATGTTTTGTTTTGTCTTGAATATAGGCCTGTAATTTTTCTCTAACGGCAGCAATATCGGAATTCTGCGGCAAATAGGACAAAATATCCTCCACATAGCCGCGTTCTTTAATTCTTTGCAAGGTCCAGCCAAAGTTTACATCGTATATCCAGTTCAGCCTCACCAGTTTACGGTCATCCGGTGTCTTGAGATTGGCAAAGTCGGACTGCTTGCCGGAGAGCAAATCCTCGATAAAGCATGAACTGTAGCCTGCCGGCGTAGGCGGCTCCAGATAAGGGGCCAAGACATAATAAATATCCAGCTTATCAGCATCACGAATGAGCTTGCAAAACAATTCCTGCCGATTACTCAGCCCGTCAGGCAAACGAATGGCATTGTGGTACAAAATGGCGGTTTCAAACACTTCTCGGTCATCGCCCAAGACAGCCGCCAATTGTTCTAAACCGGCAATTTCCTGTAAACCAAGCTGTGCGTGATTTATGGACAGGCGGTCATCAAAGGTCCGGTACAGCGTATATTGCTGAAAACGGCCCACATCATGGAACAAGCCGATCAATTCCGCCAGCATGGCATCCCGCGGGGAAAAGCCCAAGTGCTCGGCCAATTGCCGGCAGTACGCCGTTACCCGCAGCGTATGGTCTTCTTTTTGTTTCATATGCAGTTGAATATCCGGATCTTCATTATAGTAAGACCGGACATAGGTCAAGAACCAGTCCCGCAGACCGGCTAACCGAACTTCACACATATAAATCCCTTCCCGTTCTAAAGGTTGGCTGGCAACTGTGCCAACTTTCAATTACCATTGATTATAATGGACCCTTGAGGCAACGAAACGATGGACCGGCTCCTTTCCCTCAAGGGGATATCCGATTGGAAGAATAGCCAGCGGCATAACTTCCGGCGGCAGCCGGAAAAACTGCTGAAAAGCATTGATCCGCTCAGCATGGGGATGAACATTCAGCCAGACACTGCCCAATCCCAGTCCGGTGGCCGCCAATAATATGTTCTCCACGGCGGCCGAACAGTCCTGTACCCAGGTTCCGGGCAATCTTTCCAGCCGTTGATCGCCACAAACCAAAATTGCCATTGGTGCTTCGGTAAAAATTTGCGAGTAAGGTTCTTCAACCGGTATTTGCCGCAATCGCTCCCGGTCATTAATCACTATGAATTGCCATAGTTGCTGATTATCAGCCGAAGGCGCATTCATCGCAGCCTGCAGCAGCAAATGAATCTGTTCCTCGTTCACGGCTTGCTTGGTATAGCGTCTGATGCTGCGCCGTCTGAAAATAAAATCCATATTTGTCACCCTCTATTTCCATTTTACCGGACTGTGCTATCTTCTATATCTGCAGACTGTCAGAAGGTATGTTTGACACCAAAATAGGTGCTGCGGTCAGTCTCTTTATTGACGTTGTCCGTTTGACCAACCAGAAATGTGTCAGGATTCAACTGATATTCACTTCTAAGTTTAACCCGCACGTCATTGGGATCATACACATCAACAGAAAACCGCATTTGATTGCCCAGTTTCGCATCGATGCCGGCGCCGGGTTTTCCTTCCACAATCCCCAGACGGCTATCAAAGCGGTCATCGCCTGTCCCGACTTGCAGATTTCCCCTATTGCCATCCCCAATGCCATGGACACCTACCACGGCAAATTGATTAGGGGACGTATTGATTTTGATATCCGCATTGCTTTGATATTTTTCCGCATCCGGACTGTAAAGCACTTCAAAATTGGTTTCGGCGCTCAGAGAATTCACTTTGCTCAGCATTTTATTAGCCTTTTCACTGGCTTCCCTGGTATTCTTCAAGGTTTGCCGCAGATTTTCACCAGTTTGTGGATCGGTGACCACCCCCTCCAGGGAAGCGGCCATTTTTTCAATCCGACTGCTGGTGTTCTTAATATTGGCCAGTGTCTCTCTTAAATCGGCTGCCGTCTGTCCGTTATTGTCCACGCCGGCAATCAGTTTATCCACTCTTGCCGTGACAGCACTCAAATTGCCTGACACATCGCGCAGATTTCCCGCAATCACATCGACATTGCCCTCATTGTGTGCTGCCATTCGGGCCAATGTGGCCGTCAGTGCATTTAAATTGGCCGTTATTTCTTTCGCGTTTATGACAGTATCCTTAAACGATGCTTTTACCTTTTCATCACCAAACACGTCGTTTAAGGACTGTACCAGTTTCTGCACATCAAGCAGAACCTTATCGGCGCTGGCAATCAGATGTTCCAGCCCCTGAGGGTCTTGCCCCCGGACTACGGCGTTAGGAGCCAAAAAGCCGCTGGCTTGGCTGGCAGGATAAATTTCAATAAACTTTTCTCCCAGCAAACCGTCTGTCCCGATGACAAAGCTGGAACCTTCCGGTATAGCTACGCCGGAATGAATCAGCATTTGAACCAGCACGCCGTCCGGCTTGACCTGAATCCCCTTGACTGAGCCGACTTCCACACCGGCGTACCGAACGATATTACCTTGCTTCAACCCGCTGACCTGACCAAACACAGCTTGTAGCGGATAGCCGTCTTCCTGGAAATTAAAGTTTCCCAAATGAATAATCATATAGGCCAGTAAGGCTAGCCCCACCAGCGTAACGGCACCGACGCGCCCTTCCGTACTTAATCTCATGCTTCGAACCTCCTTTTACTGCTGGCACCGCGCGCTTTTAAACCGTAAATAAACTGCTGCACAACCGGATTGGCTGACTGCTTGATTTCCTCCACCGTTCCTACCTCAATAATCCGGCCGCCATAAATCATGGCAATACGGTCGGCAATATTAAAGGCACTTGTCATGTGGTGGGTTACAACGACCGAAGTAACTCCCATAATCCGCTTGGTACTGGAGATCAGACGGTCGATTTTCTCCGACATGATCGGATCCAGTCCGGCAGTAGGTTCATCATAAAGAATAATTTCCGGATTTACCGCAATGGCCCTGGCCAGACTGACTCTTTTTTTCATACCGCCGGAAAGCTCATTGGGCATGACCTTTTCCTTGCCGAACAGTCCCACCATCCTTAATTTTCGCCGGACAACTTTACTGATTTCCTCCTCGGAAAGCTTGGTATGCTCCCGTAAGCCGAAAGCAACGTTTTCACCGACCGTCATCGAGTCAAACAGCGCCGAATATTGAAAAACCATTCCCATACTAAGCCGCAGCTGGTTTAGTTCATCCTCGGAAAGCCGCGAAATTTCCTGATCCTTTACCCAAATCTCACCTGATGTCGGTTTCATTAAACCGACTATGAGCCGTAGCAACGTACTCTTGCCGGAACCGCTCGGACCAATGATGACCATGGTTTCACCGGCTGAAATCGACAGGTTGATATCCTGCAAGATATGATTACCATGAATATTCATATTTACTGCCGACAATTGTATCATGTTCTCACCTTTCACCCGGAAGGACTAACCCTACCGGAATAATATTAAAGATAAAAAATAATTGCTGATAAAAATTAAAATAATTGAAGTCACCACCGAAGAAGTTGTTGCCCGGCCTACCCCTTCAGCCCCCGGATCAGTCGTGAGGCCCTTGTAACAGCCGATAAGGGCGATAATCACGCCAAAAACAACAGCTTTGACCAAACCGCCGGTCACATCGTTTACCACGGCGAAAACCTTGATCGAATGCAGATAGGTAAAAGAACCGATACCCGAATATAAAGTAGCCACCAGGTAGCCGCCGATTGTGCCAATTACATCGGCAAAGACAACCAGCACCGGTGTCATGACAATACAGGCAAGTATGCGGGGTACTACCAGATAGGCCACCGGATTGACGGCCATGACCCGCAATGCATCAATTTGTTCAGTTACTTTCATCGAACCGATTTCAGCCGTAATGGCCGCACCGACCCGTCCGGCCAAAACCACACCAGTCAGCACAGGCGCCAATTCCCGTCCGATCGCGATTGCCACTACACCGCCGACCGAGGATTGGGCGCCATATTTGATAAATTCATTGGCGCTTTGCAGCGTCATAACCATACCGGTAAATAAGATGGTCAATAAAACGATAGGCAGAGAGTCTACTCCTAAATGGGACATTTGCTGAAATACCTGCGTTGACTTGGGACGGCTGCGAACGTGATACATGGCCTCAATAAATAAAAGAACCAGCTTTCCTACACTTTCCATTCCATTTATAACACCGCGCCCGATACTTTCTAAAAACGGCATGCTTCTATCCCCCATAGCAAAATAAACTGTCCATTTACAATTCACAACAATATACGATACGGGCATAAATCTTTAACGATTTTATTATTATTCGCTACCGGTCCGACACATCCCTGCCGGTTTTCCGTCTCCCGCTTTAGCATTATATGCCTGTTTTCAGCCAATTAAGCAAAAAAATGCACCTTCCTTCAGGAAGGTGCCTGTCAGTTTATTTGCTTTTATGATCGGTCACTACATTAATCAATACCTGTGCATCATTGTCAATAATATAATCGGTGGTTGCAGAGGTCTTAGGCTTGACGGCTTCCGTAGTACCGGCCGTCAAGGCTCCCTTCAACGTCCCGCTGTCGCCAGCGGAGTGCTCCGCGCTTTCTCCCACCGGGAAAAGTCCCGCCTTGTCATCGGATCCTGCCTTGCCGGGATCGGCCGTTCCCTCCGGCATAACACCGGTATCGAGAACTTCAACGACAATGGCATTATTACGGTCACGGGAAGTAAATTCATTAATAGAATCGGCAAAGGTCATGTTTTTAGCCTTTGTTTTTAAGTTTTTCAGTTCCACATCCAGTCCCTGTTTTTTTAATAGCAACTGGGTCAGCGGAATCATACCGCCACCCCGTACTTCCAGCAACAACGGTCCGGCCGCCTGTTCCTTGGGTACCGTGTAGTTTACCGTAATAGTTACCGGTTCACTCCGGTACGGTTTCAACTTGACCTGTATCGGCACGGTTTCGCCCGGCTTGGCCGCCGTAGCTTTTGCCTGCGCACTCACAATAGATGCCGTCTGACGTTCCTGATTGACCGTCACCTGCATCTTGACGTCCATGATATCTACCGGGTTATAAGGATTGGTCATTAGCAAATTAAGAGCTTCAAAAAACTCGCTGACAGCCATTTCGCCGATATTCACCGGACTATAGAACATATTTTCGCGCCGCAGCGTTTCACCGGGCATATTCCGGGCCGAAATTTCAAAGCTCACTTTAGCCGAACCGGTCCCAATACGGTCCATCGCCTTTTCCATAACACTGTAGGCCGTGGTAGCCGAGAGAATGGGCGCCAGTTCTTCATTTTGCACAACCTGCACCGCATCGTCCTGTATTTTGTTCACATCGGTATCGGTAACGGTAATCCGCATCGGTATGACCGATGGATACTGCCCCACCGTTCCGGCAATTCCAGCCTTGCGGTCTTGCGTCACCATACCGAGCAGATTGCCGGTGGAACCGACTTTAAAACCACTTTCCAGACCGTTTACTACCGTATAAATGGTGGCATCGGTCAGCAAATAGGAAGCTTTACCCCGTTGCAGGAAAGGATGACCAAAAGCCAGCACTTTATTACCTTCGGTATACGTCACTGTGCCAATCGCCCCCACGCTGACATCGCCACGGACCAGCTCGATGCCCACAGCACTGCCTGGTTCCAACGCGGCAGCCTGGCCTTCTGTTGCATCCGGTTGACTGCCTACGGCATAGGGAAACAACTTATAGGGACTTAATTTATCCTGCAGCATGGTCATGGCGTGATCACTCAGGCCGGAGACCATCAGGGGCGTAGCCGCCGGCAGCAGGTTCTGCCTTTCTCCGGCATTCCCGCTGCCAACAGAAACTTTTTCGGTTGCCCCCAAATCCCATAATTTCAGCATATCGGCAATCGGCGTAACCATGCCGACGGTATGGTCACTCAACGGCCAGCCATAGGCAATGGCACCGACCAGCTTGCCGTCGATATAGACCGGACTGCCGCTCATTCCCTGGACAATGCCGCCGGTTTGATCAATGACCGCACCAGAAGTGCGAACCAGAATCAAATCGCCGGAGCCAGGATTCTTCATCACATTAAGTACTTCCACATTAAATTCTTCAATGTTAGTGCCGGACACTACCGTTTTGGCGATGCCCTTCATACCCGGTTTTACTTCATCTAACGGCAGGATGGAAGGATAAGCCTGTGCCGCGGTCAGCGGCAGCAGTACAAAAATCGCTACAATAGTTAAGCAACGCTTCCACATGGTTATCAAAAAGATCATCCTTCCCTTTTACTTGCTGACTGGCTCCAACCGCACCAGTACTTCACCTGCCTGTACGGCATCTCCGGCCGAAACCAATACTTCCCGGACAATTCCATCAGCAGTAGACCGCACAGCCGGCACGGGACCTGTTATGGAATCTACAACGACCAGTACATCCCCTTCACGGACAGAGGTACCGGGCACGGCCAAAGACTTAGCAACTACCTTGCCCGATAAGACACTTCTTTGATCCACCAAGTGAGTGGCTGCCGATACCCAGGCAGCAAGAGCAATCAAAAGAACAGCCGTTATCAGCAAAATATTTCTTTTGCGAAGCATACAAATCCCTCCTTACTTTATCTAATCCCTATACCATTTTTCGCTGTCAAATTTCCTGTCTTCCACAGCATGTGCGCCGTTATGGCGCTACGGCACTGCTTTGGCCTTATCCAAAGAAACTCTGCTGTAAGGTTCGAAGCAGGCTATACTGTTACTTTCATTATACAGCATTATGGTCAATTGGCAAGATTCGTCGAAATAACAGCCAATGCGGTTCCAATAGAACGCTCATGACCATCGGAGGGTTTATTGACAATTTCCTTTTGGACAATCATTTCACTGGAACCGCCGCCATCCAGGTTCATGGCCTGGATGCTCCCCAGTTCCTGCATTAAGAGTGCCGTATCCAGTAAAGTGAGCCCTATGCTGTGTTTTTGCCGCCCATCCACGACCATTAGCAGGATATGCCCCTCCTTGGTAATTCCCACAGCCGTGCGCGGCGCCCGGCCGACAGCCACGTCGGACCCAAACTCCTCCAGCTTGGTGGTTAAGTAAACACTGTTATTCTTTACAAGTCTCGGTCCCGCGCCAATGACTGCAACGGCTTTACTCCATTGATCCCCCAGGCTTTGTGTCACCTTCACGGTATCGCCGACCTGCAATTTTCCCAAGGCTTGCTGTGACTTGCCATGGACAGATAAGACAAAGCCGTCTTGCGGTATCACCGAATTATTGGTATTGATTGCCGTTATTTTATTCCCTTCCACAACATATTCGCTGCCAAACGGATTGGTATCGGTCGCCGTGTCATAATAAGAATTATACAGAATCAGGGCATCGGCCCCCCGTTCTTCGTTCACACCGGTAATCGCAACTTTTTGACCGTCCGGCAATTCGACACTTCCCTGATACAGCGCATCGTCGATTATGGCACTGCCATCAGGTAATATACCCAAAGCGGTACGCGTAATATCCATACTGGCAATAATGGTGCCCTGCAACTGCATGACCCCCAGTGTTGTCCCGTCCAGGCCAAAGTAAGCGGCATTTACTGCGGCAGCCGCACCCTTTGCCTGTTGCATTAACGATGATAATTTCTCCAGACCTACTGTTTTCTGATTGGACAGCAAGGGCTGCAGTTTCCAGCCTGCCTTGGGATCAAGGTCTAAAATATGGGCCGTCAACGGACCCTCGGCAGTGCCACGGAGTAAAGCCGTATAGGTTAAACCCGGGGCGATTTCCCGCTTTATTTTATGTTCGTATTTTTTTACAATATCGATAACAATCCGGTTGGGATTCTTTAAGGTAAATACATTGTAAACAGCCGTCGTTTTTAAATCAATAACTGCTGTAATACCTTCCTTGGTTTCGCTGATCCGCAAACTTTTAAATACCGGGTCCTGAGCAGGCAGTGCCGGTATAACTCCCTTATTTATCGTCTTGGGCAGCGTAACACTAATATGAGCAGCAGGAGCGTCTTTATTTTGCGGCGCCTTGTCTTCCAGCAAATTTACCGAGTACTCCGGCAAAGCACTTACGTCAAGCACAATCCGCACCTTTTCCGGCGACTGACTCACCCTGATCTTTTGCAGTTCGATAGCTGGGACGGCATTGGTTGTCTGGGCCGGAGCTGTCGCAGCAGCGGCAAAGCCTACTGTGATCTGTGTGAAAAGCTGGACTAAAATGAGCAAAACAAACGGTATCTTGTATACTCTATTCATAAATTCCTCCCTGTTAAAACCGCGCAAGCTGGATAAGAAGAAAACCAGCCGCCATCAAGGCGTCTGGCTTTTGTTCTTCGCAGTATTTATGGTTTGGCTTAACTGATGGTACAACATGTCAGCCAAACCAATCCCACCGGCTTGAGCCATATTTTTGGTCAGTTCGCCGTCCAGCATGGACGTCATGATGGATTCGGCATTGCTTTGTTTAATTAGTCCGTCCTTCGGCACAGTATCCCGCATTTTGCTCATCATAAAGTTCAGAAACACGGCCTCCATGTCCCGGCAAGCTTGCTTGAGCTTGGTCTGGTCTTCCGTGTCACTGATATTCTGAGTAGCCTGGTTCAGCTTTTCAGCAAAATCGGTATTCCCGTTAGCCTGAAGATACTTGCTTTGATTGACGGTTCTGTCTACACCGCCGATAGCGCCTACGTTCATAGCCTCACCTTTATTATTCAAAATTTAGGAGTACGAAAATCATATGAGTTGCAGATCGGCATGCAGCGCTCCGGCAGCCTTAATGGCTTGCAGGATGGAGATGACATCCCGCGGCGTCGCCCCTACCGCATTCAGAGCGTTCACCACATCACCCACATTAGCGGTAGACGGTAAAAGGATTGTATTGCCTTTATCCTCTTCCACACTCACATTCGTGTTGGTCGTTGTCGTGGTAGTTCCCCGGGAAAGCGGCGGCGGCTGCGACACATCGGTACTCTTGCTGATTTTGATGGTTAACCCGCCCTGGGTCACGGCAACCGAATCAATCGCCACATTAGCTCCCATAACAATGGTTCCCGTCCGTTCATTAATTACAATCTTAGCCGCATTATCGGGAACAATGGATAGTTCTTCCAGGGAAGCGACAAACCCGACCAAACCATCACCTTGATACTCAGCCGGTACGGCAATCACAACCGTACCGGGATCGCGGGCCGTCGCAATAGCCCCAAAACGGTAATTAATCGCATCACCGATTCTGGTTGCCGTGGTAAAATCCGGTTGAGCCAACGACAAAGTGACTGTTCCATTGTTGCTAAACTGCATGGGAACATCTTTTTCCACAATGGCGCCATTTGGCATAGTACCCACGGTAGGGAAATTCTTCTGCTGGCTGTTGCCACCGCTGCCAAAGACAAAGCCGCCGGTCGAGACAGGCCCCTGTCCGACCGCATAGACCTGACCGTTTGCGGCACGGAGCGGCGTTTGCAGCAAGGTCCCGCCTTGCAGGCTCTTTGAATCACCCATGGAAGAAACAGTAATGTCAATCGTATCACCCGGTTTGGCAAAAGGCGGCAACTGAGCGGTCACCATGACTGCCGCCACATTTTTTGATTGCATTTGGGAGGAAGGCACTGTAACCCCAAAAGTCCGCAGCATACTGGCGATGGACTGCATAGTTTCAATACTCTTGGTGGAGGAATCGCCGGTACCGGCCAACCCCACCACCAGACCGTAGCCTAGCAGTTGATTCGCCCGCACGCCCTGCACTTTGGCGACATCTTTAATCCGGGCGACAGCCCCCATCGTTTCCGCCATAACCGGTAAAGCACCGGTGGACACAAGCAGGGCAGCCATAAGAGCACATAACAATTTACGCATACATTAATCCTTTCCGGCGCAGCAAAACAACTTCATGCATTTGCCGCAGGGTTAGAATAAGATATTGAAAAGCTGAGTAATAATCCCCTGGCGTTGCTTTCCGGCAATAGGGCCTTTGCCATCGACATATAGCTGAGCATTGGCAACCAGATTGGAGGAAACGGTATTATCAGCGGCAATGTCATCAGGACGAACAATGCCGGAAATGGTAATACTCTGTTCTTCACCGTTCTGCTTGATTTTTTGCGTGCCGGAAATAACCAGATTCCCATTAGGCTGGACTTCAACCACCTGTACCGTAATTTTTCCCGTCACTTTATTTGTATTGGTAATGGAGCCTTTAGCCTGGAATGAGTCGGAATTTCCCGCACTGGCATCGTTCAAAAAGGTAAACAGCCCTACGCCGGCACTCATACTAGTACTGCTGGTCTTGGAGTTGCTGGCGTTACCGCTGCGGCTGGCACTGGAGTTTTCGTTGATTACAATGGTCAGAATATCGCCGACAGCCGCCGCCTTACGGTCACTATAAAGAGATGACGCCTGTCTGCCCTCTGCCCATAAGGATTCGGCATGCACGGGCGTTTGAATCGGTAAAGCGGGAAAAAAGAAACCGACTATAAGTATCATTATGATTTGCATCCGGTTTATTTTCATCAGCAGGTCACCTCACTTTTATTCATGCATTGACATCACCGGTATAAAGAAATCAACACCGAGGTCCCATCCAGCACCTGCGCCGTAACGACCTTCTTGGAATTGACATTGCGTACCCGGATGACGTCTCCTACACTGCCGCTCTGCATAGCTTCCCCGGCGGCCGTCACTTCCATGTCACCCATTCTTACCAAAATGGATACCGTAGCGCCCCGTTTTATCACATCAGGTTTGGTCAGCATGTATTTGTTAAGCGGTGTTCCCGGTGAAATTGTCCGGCGTGCCTGCATCCCGGCCACGTCATCCAGACTTGTTATGTAACCCTGCGACAGACGTCCGATATCCATGCGTTCGTATTTGATGCTGTCCGGTACGATGAGTTCATTAGCGGCCAGACTTCTCGTCGCTACCACCACGTCCTGAAACAGGCGGACATCCAGGCTCAGGCTGACCTTGGTATAAGCCTGGCCATCCAGCGTAACCACCGCGTACACTACAGTCGGAAAATTAAAACGGACACCGTAGGGTAATTCAATGCGATAATCAGCCGCCCCCGGCGGCAGTTCAATATCGGTAGGCAGATTAAGCGGCGTAATCGTCAGCCGGGTATCTCCCGCCGGAATTCCCGCCCGCTGCCGGACAAGTTGCAAAGCCGACTGCAGCAGATCATTGGCACGAATCACCTGTCGCTCGCCTGCATCATACCCCGTTACATCCCGATAGGCTGCCGGCCTGATGTAAGAGACAGTCTGGCCCAGTCCCGGCAGTACTGCAACCGGCACAATTTGATCGGTACCGGCGGCAAAACCGTACTGTACGCCAACAGCCAACAACAACAATAAGCACCCAAGCTTTTGCAACATAGCTTTCACCTAGCGTTTCAGATTGGCTGCCGTCTGTAGCATTTCATCCGAAGTGGTCACAGCCTTGGAGTTCATTTCATAGGCCCGCTGCGCCACAATCATGTTAACCATTTCTTCCACGACCTGAACATTGGACATTTCAAGATACTTTTGAATCAGCGTACCCGAGCCTTCTTCCCCCGGTATGGTAACTACCGGATTGCCAGAGGCATCCGTTTCCTTCAGCAGATTACCGCCAAGGCTTTCCAGACCGGCCGGATTGATAAAGCGGGCAATTTGAAGCTGTCCAAGTTCCTGTGGGGCCGTTTCGCCAGGTACGGTAACAGTTACAGTACCGTCGGTGGCAATCGTAATGTCGGTAGCATTTTCCGGAATGGTAATCTGCGGTTCTACCAGATATCCTTCCGAAGTAGTCAGCCGGCCCTGACTATCTTTTTTAAACGAACCGTCACGGGTGTAAGACAACGTGCCATCCGGCATGTTGACCTGAAAAAAGCCGTCCCCCTGAATGGCTACATCCAGAGAATTCCCGGTAGATTCCAGGTTGCCCATGGTATACATCTTCTGAATGGCAGCCTCCCGGACGCCTAATCCAATCTGCAACCCGGTCGGCAACTGCGTATCAGCCCCTGAACTGGCACCTGCCTGACGGACTGTCTGATACATCAGGTCTTGAAAATCAATACGACTCTTTTTAAAACCGGATGTATTTACGTTAGCCAAATTATTTGACAGATTATCAATATTTGCCTGTTGGGCGATCATCCCCGAACTGGCAGTCCAAAGTGCACGCATCATGGCGGTACAAGCCTCCTAATTTTTATTTCTATAGCATCGGCCATCCATGGCAATCTCGAAACCAATCATTCAGCTATCGCTACAAAAGAAACGCCGATTAATGAGCCTGCCGGCCAGGCGGCAAAGGATCCGTCAGGACGCGCAGTGCGAATTAATCAGTGGTTTCCTAGACTTTAGCGACTTCATTGACTGCTTTATCCAGCAGTTCATCCTGTGCCTGTACTGCCTTCGCATTTGTTTCATAGGCCCGGTACCCGGCAATCATATTAACCATTTCGGAAACCGCATTAACATTGGACTGCTCTACCACACCCTGGCGGGCAATCCCCTCCATGGGGCTTGTTTGAGCGCCCGCCGCCGCAACATACAGAGAAGAGCCTTCCTTGGTCAGTTGTTTTTCATCGGCAAAGTTAACCAGTTGCAGCGAACCTGTCACCATACCATCCACACTTACCTGCCCGTCACCGGAAACTGCTACTTTATCACCGTTTACGCGCAGCGGACCGTTTTGCCCCAGGACCCGGTATCCATCCTGCGTCACCAATTCACCAAGCGCATTGCGGGTAAATGAGCCGTTACGGGTATACCGGACGCCGTTTGGCGTATCAACAGTAAAATAGCCCTGTCCGTCAATGGCCAGGTCAAAGGTATTTCCTGTCTGCACCATTGGTCCGGCTGAGTGAATCGGGGCAATTTCATCAATGACCGAACCTACGCCCATATTGCCAATCACCGGTGCATCGGTCCCGTCGTTGATGCGCTGAATATACATGCTCCTGAAGTCCTTGCTTATCGCCACATCCTTCTTATAGCCTGCTGTATTCACATTGGCTAAATTATTGGCTATGGTATCGGTACGCAACGATTCGGCTACCATTCCGGAAGCAGCCGTATAAATTCCCCGAATCATACTACCATCTCTCCTATATTAAAAATCAGTGGTTTTGAGACATATTTCCACATATGTATATATTCGACGTTTAAGCAATACTTCCTTTTTTTAGTGTGGTCAGGCTGTCTTCGATCGACTCCAGCGACTCCAGCGCTTTACCCGTCCCTAAAGCGACGCAGGAAAGCGGATCTTCGGCCAAATAGGTCGGAATGCCGGTCTCCTGAATAATAAGCCTGTCCAATCCGTTAAGCAACGAACCGCCGCCAGTCATGACAATGCCCCGGTCCATAATATCCGACGACAATTCGGGCGGCGTACTTTCCAGTACCGACTTAACCGTCTGAACAATCAGCGATACCGGCTCAGAAAGGGCCTCTCTCGTTTCGGTCGAACTGATGCGTACTGTCTTTGGCAGGCCGGAGACCAAATCCCGGCCGCGTACCTCAATCACTTCATCCCGGCCATGGGGAAAGGCAGTCCCAATTTTCACTTTTATTTCTTCCGCCGTGCGCTCGCCGATCATAATGTTGTATTCCTTCTTCACATAGCGGACCAGCGCCTCGTCGAATTTATCACCGCCGATTCTGAGCGACTCGCTCAGCACGATGCCGCCAAGACTAAGTACAGCCACATCGGTAGTCCCGCCGCCAATATCAACAACCATGGCGCCGCAGGGCTCGGAAATATCCACGCCGGCACCCAAGGCGGCGGCCATCGGTTCTTCAATTAAATACGGTTTTCTGGCACCGGCCTGCATGGTGGCTTCCAAAACCGCTCTTTTTTCCACCGTGGTCACTCCGGAAGGAATACAAACCATAATCCGTGGTTTGAACAGAAAGCTTTTACCGGCCACTTTCTGAATAAAATGACGTAGCATGCTTTCGGTTGTGTCATAATCGGCAATAACGCCTTCCCGGAGCGGACGAATGGCAATAATATTGCCGGGAGTCCTGCCCAGCATCCGTCTTGCCTCTTCCCCAATGGCCAAAATCTTATTTGTATCTCTGTCGATTGCAACTACAGAAGGTTCCCGCAGTACAATTCCCTTTCCTTTTATGTACACCAATACATTCGCTGTACCTAAATCCACGCCAATATCCATCGAGCCAAACATCAAAAATCCCCTTTCAACACTGCCAGTTAAGCTTGTCTCCCATCATTCCGAAAAAAATAATCCACCGGCAAAGCAGAAAAAACAAACCGCCGTCTGATTATTTATTCGCAAACGAATAGAATCACATATAGGATTTTAGCTTCTACAATTTCTAAAAAAATCCTCTATTTTTCTTCACATTCTTTTGTTTCCTGATATTTTTTTCTAGTCGCCTCACCACCGCGAATATGACGCTCGGCTTTGTTGATTTCCAGCACATGCCTGACCTTATGAGACAGCCGTTTATTAATGATTGGCAGACGTTCAATCATATCTTTATGCACCGTGCTTTTGCTGACGCCAAATACAGCGGCTGCCTGACGCACCGTGTGCTTACTCTCGAGTATATGATTACAGATGTCCAGTACTCTTTTGCGAATATAATCTTTCATCTTGTTTGGTTCCCCCTCACCAGTTGTTTGCTACCATGTATATGCGGACAAAAATAAATCATGCGCGAAAATCTTTTCGCCCATGATTTTAAACTGGTACCTTATCGATGCTAAAACTATAGCAAGGGTTTCTTCGCAATGCGCGGCGGCGGAACCGCACAGATCGGCAATCTGTGCGGGTATGACACCAAAAGGGGGCATAAAAAAAACTGCTAAACCAGCAGTCTTTTTTTAGCAGATGAAGTGCCAATGAGTATTGACTATCATAGTTGCCCTTCTTTTACAAAAATCTCCTTCTTTTTCGACAGTCTGAGACCGTGGAGAAGCATCAAAATCAGCGGTATTGTTACATCGTTTTTAACGCAGAATATCCAAAGGATTAATGGCTTTTCCTTCCCGTTTGATAACTAAGTGGACATGCAAAAAAGGCTCGGCTGCCGAAGAGCCGGGAGTACCGATTTCCTGCCCGGCTTTCACGGTCATTCCCTTTTCCAGTTGAACGGCAGCCAGTGCCCCATAGTAGATGATGTCTTTGCCCTGAGTAATAGCCACAGTCAGCCCCGTTGCCGGATCAGTGTATATATCCGTCACAGTACCGGCATATATGGCTTTGACCTTTTCAGTCTTATCTTTGCCTTCGATATCAATGCCCGGATGAAATCGCCATTCCTGGTATACCGGCTGGAACTGCCAGCCGAATTCTGTTTTTATAGAACCTGTCAGCGGCCAATGAGCCTGGGCGGGCTCTTCGACAACAGCGGTATCCTTCCCGGCCGGCTTGCTGACAGCCTGTATATCAGTTGTCTTTTGTTCCACCGCTCGGGTCGGAGTATCCACATTATTGGCCGCCTCCGCCTCCCGCTTGGGCAAAGCCACTTCCGACGAGACAACGGTCGGAGTGACTGCAGACTGCTCCTGAATGATCGAGCCCGCCCGGTTCCTGCCGCCCGGGACAGTCACCAGCAACAGTCCGGCACTTGATAGTAAGAGAACACCTGCGGCTATATAGCCGGCATAAAACAACTTCCATTCTTTCTTATAGCACAATCTGATTCCTTTTTGGACATACGACCAGATTTTGATTACTATGGCTGGCATCATGGTATCACCTCATTACCAGTATGCCCCTTTTTTTTCTTTAAGAAACTTATGAGCCGGAAATATGGGTAAGATCAATCCCCGTATAATAATATTTCAGGATATACTGATAATCCTTCCCTTCTTTAGCCAGACCGTTGGCCCCATACTGGCACAGTCCCACACCATGACCGTAGCCGGTCGTCTGAAAAACCAGCTTGTCTGCTCCGGTTTCCACTTTAAAATTAGTCGACTTTAAGCCAAGTTTGTCCCTGACGGTTCCACCGCTTAACAGCTTACTGCCAATACGGATTTTCCCTACCCGCCCCGAATCGGTCAACTCGGCAATTTGTACGGCAGCAGTGCTGCCATTTTGCGCAGCGGCCACAATATCGGTGTCACTGCCCAGCCGCTCAGCAATCTCGCTCAGGGAAAACTCCTTTGTTTCACTATACCGGGGCGATTGCTGGTCCCAATTGCAAGCCACGCTTTTTAGGTACGGATAGTCGCTCCCCCATACTTCTTTAGCGCTAGCAGTCCGTTCACCGCTAGTAGAATGAAAAACAGCTATAATGGGTTCACCGTTATAAGTGGCAATCATACCACGTGTTTCGTCAACAGCCTGGCTGATTTTATTCCAATACACCTTGTAACCAAGTGGTCCCCACCGTGCGGTCAATTCCTGTTCATCGGCCCAGGCCTGACCCTCGCGGTAATCGCTGCTCACATCAGCGCCCGGATGCGCGGCAATCCCTTCACCACCAAAAGTCGCCATATGCTTCACCGCGTAGGTCCTGGCTGCCACCGCCTGGGCTTTTAGTGCTTCCAGTTCAAACTGGGCAGGCATTTCCGCCGCTACCACGCCTTTTACATACTCCTCCAGATTCATTCCCACAATCTGATTTTGCTTGGCCATATAGACACGGATTACGACATCCTCTCCTTTAGCTACTCCTTTGGGACTGCCGACAGGGTCCAGGCCGAACAGACTGCGTATCACCACGGCAGGAACAATCAGTACTAAAAAAACAATCAATCCAACAGCACCGGCCAGCACCTTTTTCATCAAACACGCTCCCCTTTAGATTGTTCGTCCTTTCTCCTCCTCACTGCAAACTATTGACGCCGACTTGTGACATAACTACTACATACTATGCCTTCCAGCCGTCCCCTATGCCTAAGGAACCACTGATTTATTCACGCTGCGTGTCCCAGCGGAGCTGTTCCCGCCTGGCTGTGTCAGCAAAACCCTAAAATACCCCAACTATTTCGGCTAGTTTACTTCCCTGTCCAGCGAAAAATCTCTCGCCAGGCCGGCGGGCTCATTACATCCGTGGTTTCCTAAAACAACGGCAGCCAGACCCTGTTAGGCCTGACTGCCGTTGTTATGAAAGTCATATAAAATTGCTTACCGGTTTACCCGTTTAATGTCCGCACCGATGGCGCATAATTTATCTACAATACCGTCATACCCTCTGTCAATATGGTGAATATACCCTACTTCGGTTTCACCCTCCGCTACCAGGCCGGCTAACACCATGGCGGCGCCGGCTCTCAAATCGGTTGCCTTTACCGGACAGCCGGTCAGCTTGCGAACGCCTTCCACAATAGCGCTGCGTCCCTCAATTTTGATGTTGGCTCCCATCCGCTTTAATTCATCCACATGCATAAAGCGGTTTTCAAACACCGTTTCCGTATATACGCTGGTCCCCTGCGCCACCGTGGACAGGGCCATGAACTGAGCCTGCATGTCGGTAGGAAAGCCGGGATAAGGCAACGTCTTTATATCAATGGAGCGCAAGTTTCCCGAACTGTACACCCGCAACCCGTTGATATCCTCTTCAATGACAGCTCCCGCTTCCTTAAGCTTGGCGATCACCGGTTTTAAATGTTCGATCAGCGCGTTTTCAATCCAAACGTCACCGCCGGTCATTGCTGCCGCAACCATATACGTGCCGGCTTCAATCCGGTCAGGAATAACCGTATAGGCTGTCCCCCGCAGTTCACTGACGCCTTCAATTTTAATTACATTGGTACCGGCACCGCGAACGCGGGCTCCCATTACATTCAGATAATTGGCCAGATCAACAATCTCCGGCTCATGCGCCGGGTTTTCCAGGATAGTCACGCCTTGGGCCAGACTGGCTGCCATCATAATATTTTCGGTGGCACCGACACTGGGAAAATCCAGATAAATTCTGGCCCCGGTCAGCCCCTTCGGCGCCTTGGCCTCAATATAACCATGTCCGATTTCAATCTCCGCGCCCAAAGCTTCAAAGCCTTTTAAATGCAAATCAATCGGCCTTGTTCCAATGGCACAACCGCCGGGCAAAGAAATTTTGGCCTGCCCCCGCCGGGCCAGTAAAGGCCCCATGACGAGAAAGGATGCCCGCATTTTGCGGACAAGGTCATACGGAGCTTCACAACTGGTGATATTGGTACTATCTATCATCAGTGTATCAGCTTCACGCCGCGTCGGTACTCCCAGATGCTCCAGCACATGCATAAAAGTTCGCACATCTTCAAGATCAGGTATCTCTTCCAGCGTGCTGGGCGATCCTCCTAACAATGAAGCAGCGATAATCGGCAACACGGCATTTTTAGCACCGCTGATTTTAACTGTACCGGACAGGCGTTTACCACCGCTGATAATTAATTTCTCCATAAAGTATGGTCCCCCCACTTAACTCAACTTGCCTTCCCTGATGTAAACGGTTAGTATTGCATACGGCTGCTGCCGGTAAACTGCTAGGGCTTGTTTGAAAAGTAACGGACCCATGGCGAGTGATTTTTGTGTCAGACGAGACAAAATTTTGCAGGAATAGCACGGTCCCTATTTCAAAAAATTTTAACGACCTATGGCCCAAAAGGCGCCGTCAGAGAGCGTTGCGGATAATCCGAAAACACGCCCTAATACTCCCTGGTTATAATCGGAGAGCCAATTACCATATACGTTCGATTTTCCGTTTCACTGTACCGCATAGCTATATTGAGATTGATCTGCCTGCCGTTAGTCGTGACATAATCATCTATGGCTTTGGTATATCCTGTGCAGCTAACCACATTCTCATCAAACATAACCGGATCTATCGTAGCATGGACGGCTGCGAAGGCCCGCTCAATCCGCCCCTGCCATTCGTCCCTAACTAGTTTACCATCTAGGTATCCTACCAAGCAAGTATTTATACGCGGTCCACTGCCAAAATCCTGCAATATGGCGGCCGCTTTTTTATTATATTCCTTTATATGGCTACTATTTTCCTTCTCTGTCAAGTTTATTACCAAATATCCCCGCCAGGCTCCCCTAGATAGTACCGAAGCCGGCAGCCGGATCAGCTCGGCCATAATGACAAACTGCTTTTCGCCGTCGTCGGTTTCCGCTTTTACCACATGCCGTTGCGGAGTATTCTCCTGTGTGATCCGGTACTGCCCCGCCGTAAATCCCAACCTGTTCGCAACCTGCTTCACCGCCGGCAGCAACTCTTCTTCTGTCAAAAATTCAGTGTTCAGCTCGGTCCAGGCGTGAAGATTTGTTTCCGCAAGCTGGAACCCGGCTTCCTGCAGAGCGTCGCGCAATGGTTGCGCCGGCTCCGGTGAGGCCAGACTAATCCGCACAGCCAGCAAACACAGGCAAATGAATAGAGGAATTAGTCTAACCAACAACACCCACTCGCCTCCCCTCGCTAATTTTATTTCTTATCTTCATTCTTGCCAGTTTTTAGGGGAGTTATGCAAGGGAATCAAAGGGAGCTTTGCCTAAAAAAGCCTGCTGCTAGACTCATCATATTGTGTTGTAAAAACAAGATATGGTAAGGGTCCACAAAAAAAACAGGCCATTACAGCCTGCTTTCCTATCACATCTTATGCTCTTTCCTGGCAAGTCTTAATCGCAGCACCGCTCTTTTTAAGGCGGCTTCCGCCCGGGCAATGTCGATGCCTGACTGCCGGTCTTTAAGACGCGTCTCCGCCCTGTCTTTAGCAGCCTGTGCCCGTATGGAGTCAATCTCCTCGGGGTTCTCCGCGCAGGTTGCCAGAATCGTTGCCTTATCCGGCTGTACCTCAAGCAGACCGCCGCATAAAGCCAGTTGCCGCTCTCCGTCATCCGTCAGCAGGCGGAGAATCCATATATCCAAGCCGGCAATAAGCGGCGCATGGCCCGGTAAAATACCGACGTCGCCATTGGTTGTCCGGGCAATAATCATATTGACCTCGTCAGAAAAAGCAACTTTTTCAGGGGTTACAATATCCAGCTTAATTTTAGCCACGGTTTATTCCCCCTTCATCGTTTTCGCCTTTTCCACCACTTCGTCAATAGAGCCTACCATATAAAATGCGCCTTCCGGCAGATTGTCATGTTTACCGCTCAAGATTTCTTTAAAACCCCGGATGGTTTCCTTCAAAGGCACAAACTTGCCCGGCGTACCGGTAAAGGTTTCGGCCACAAAGAAAGGCTGACTTAAAAAACGTTGAATTTTTCTTGCTCTGGCAACCATCAGTTTATCCTCGTCGGACAACTCTTCCATACCTAAGATGGCGATAATATCCTGGAGTTCTTTATAGCGTTGCAGCACTTCCTGCACACCGCGCGCCACCTGATAATGTTCCTCGCCAATGATATTAGGGTCAACAATCCGGGAGGTGGAGTCAAGCGGGTCTACGGCAGGATAAATACCAAGCTCGGCAATCGATCTTGACAATACCGTCGTGGCGTCCAGATGGGCAAAGGTTGCCGCCGGTGCCGGGTCAGTCAAATCGTCAGCCGGTACGTATACAGCCTGTACTGAGGTGATTGAGCCTTGTTTTGTCGAGGTAATCCGTTCCTGCAGGGCGCCTACGTCGGTAGTCAGAGTGGGCTGGTAACCTACTGCGGAAGGCATACGTCCCAGCAGGGCCGATACTTCCGAGCCGGCCTGAATAAACCGGAAAATATTATCAATAAACAGTAAAACGTCCTGTCCACCGACATCACGGAAATATTCAGCCATGGTCAGGCCGGTCAAACCGACCCGCATGCGCGCTCCCGGCGGTTCGTTCATTTGTCCGTATACCAGCGCTGTCTTCTCAATAACGCCGGACTCGCTCATTTCCATCCATAAGTCATTGCCTTCACGCGTTCTTTCGCCTACGCCGGAGAACACGGAATAACCGCCGTGTTCAGTAGCAATGTTGCGGATCAGTTCCATAATCAGAACGGTCTTGCCTACGCCGGCGCCACCAAACAGACCGATCTTGCCGCCACGAGAATAAGGGGCAATCAGGTCAACTACTTTAATGCCTGTTTCCAAAATTTCTGTCGCCGTTTCCTGCGATTCAAAGCTGGGGGCCGGGCGGTGAATCGGCCAATAATCATCGGCTTCTATCGCCGCAGGATTATGGTCTACCGGCTGGCCTAATACATTAAATACCCGTCCCAGCGTACCCTTGCCTACCGGGATTTTAATCGGTGCGCCAGTATTTTCCGCTTCCATGCCGCGGGTTAACCCGTCTGTGGAAGACATGGCTACACAGCGGACAATGCTGTCGCCTAAATGCTGCATAACCTCTACGGTCAAATTTATTTCCACATCCCCGGACTGGCCTTTGATCTTGACCGCATTATAAATAGCGGGCAATTGTTCCGGGGGAAACTTAATGTCAACCACCGGACCGATAACTTGTACAACATGACCTAACGTATTCAGGGGGTCCCCCTCCTCTTTGCAAGTAAGCCGACAAGGTTTTGCTTTAAGCCGCTATCGGACTTACCGAATTTTTCTTACATACCTATTTCAGAGCTTCCACACCGCCGACAATTTCAGAAATTTCCCGGGTAATGCTTGCCTGACGGACTTTGTTGTAATTGAGCGTGAGTTTGGCAATCAGTTCTTCCGCATTATCGGTCGCCGAACTCATCGCCGTCATGCGGGCACCCAGTTCGCTGGCCGCCGCCTGTAACAGTGCATTATAGACGGTGGTTTCCAGATATTGCGGCAATAACACGGAAAGCACCTCTTCTGCAGAAGGTTCAAAAATATACTCCTGCTGCCCCTCCGATTTGCCATCGACCTGCTGCGCAGTATGATCCACGGGCAGCAGCTTAATCGTCGTCGGCTTCTGATTGATGGGCGAAAGAAATTCGGTGTACACCAGGTAAATTTCATCGTACTGCCCGTCTAAAAAGCCTTCGCTAGCCAATTTCACAATATCAACGGCATGCAAATAGGTCGGTTTTTCCGAAAAACCAGTCAGCTCGGCGTCAATGGTAAACTTACGGCGCTTAAAATAATCCCGCGCCTTGCGTCCGATCGTAATCAAACCGCTTTCCCGTTTCTCGCGAATGAGCGGCAAAGCCTCCTTGATCACATTGCTGGCATAAGCGCCAGCCAAGCCTTTGTCCGAACCAATGATGATAAAGCCGGAGCGTTTAACCTCCCGGACTTCTAAGAGCGGCAAAGCAGTCTCCGCAGCATTAGCCGACACATTGGCCAGGACTTCCTTGATTTTATCGGTGTAAGGACGACTGGCGATAGCGCGTTCCTGGGCCCGGCGCAACCGGGCGGCAGCGACCATTTTCATCGCCTTGGTAATTTGCCCGATATTTTTTACGCTTTTAATGCGGCGACGTATATCCTGTGCACTAGGCATATTTTATCACCCCGCAGCACCTTGCGTTTTATCATAAGAAACAAAGGTATCTTTAAATTCCACAATCGCTTTTTTCATAGCCGTTTCAATTTCTGCGTCCAATACTTTTTTCTCACGGATTCCCTTGCCGACTTCCGCGTAATTAGCCCGCATGAATTTTAAATATTCGGCTTCAAATTTACTGATTTCATCGGCCGGAATATCATCCAGGAAGCCGTTTACAGCCGTATAAATGACCATAACCTGCTCTTCTACCGGCAATGGCGAATATTGTGGCTGTTTCAACACTTCCATAGTCCGCTGACCGCGGTCCAACAAAGCCTTGGTGGCTTTATCCAGGTCCGAGCCAAATTGGGCAAAAGCCGCCAATTCCCGGTACTGTGCCAAATCCAGACGCAGACGGCCGGCAACCTGGCGCATAGCCTTAATCTGGGCGGAACCGCCAACGCGGGATACGGACAAACCGGCGTTAATAGCCGGACGGACGCCAGCATAGAACAATTCGCTTTCCAGAAAGATCTGGCCGTCGGTAATCGAAATAACATTAGTCGGAATATAGGCCGAAACGTCGCCGGCCAGCGTTTCAATCATCGGCAGTGCCGTAATCGAGCCGCCGCCAAGCTCATTGGAAAGTTTCGCAGCCCGTTCCAGCAGGCGGGAGTGTAGGTAAAATACGTCGCCCGGGTAAGCTTCCCGGCCGGGTGGACGGCGCAGCAAGAGCGACATGGCCCGGTAAGCCATTGCATGCTTGGACAAATCGTCATACACGCAAAGCACATGGCCGCCCTTATACATGAAGTATTCACCCATGGCCACACCGGAGTAAGGCGCCAGGTACTGCAGCGGCGCATTATCGGAAGCAGTTGCCGTTACCACAATGGTATACTCCATGGCCCCGCTTTCCTCCAGGGTTTTAACGACACGGGCCACGGTGGACGCTTTTTGTCCAATAGCCACATAAATGCAAGTTACACCATGTCCCTTCTGATTGATAATGGTATCTACGGCAATCGCCGTTTTCCCGGTACCGCGGTCACCGATAATCAGCTCGCGCTGACCCCTGCCGATGGGCACCATGGAATCCAGTGCCTTGATCCCTGTTTGCAGCGGTTCTTTAACCGACTGTCTATCGGCAATGCCCGGTGCGGTATATTCAACCGGCCGGAACTCGGTGGTAGCGATCGGCCCTTTGCCGTCAATCGGCTGTCCCAGCGCGTTAACTACCCGTCCGATCATCGCTTCGCCTACCGGCACCTGCATAATCCGGCCGGTGCGACGAACAGTATCGCCTTCCTTAATCTCGGTTTCGCCACCTAAAAGCACACCGCCAACATTGTCTTCTTCCAGGTTAAGCACCATGCCGTATATGCCGTTGGGAAACTCCAAAAGCTCTCCGGCCATCGCCTTGGTCAGCCCGTGAATACGCGCTATGCCGTCGCCTACCTCAATAACTGTCCCCACGTCATCGACATTAAGGTCTACCTGATAATCTTCTATTTGCTGTTTGATGATCGCCGTTATTTCTTCTGGCCTCATTTTCATACCTGGTTTGTCACCCCAATCTTAGCTCCACTATTGAGCAGTGAAGTCTTGAGTACTTGAAGCTGCCGTAGAACACTGCCATCAATTAATTTATCCCCGATTTTAACAATGACGCCTCCTAAAATGGCGGAATTAAGTTGCATTTTTACCAAAACATTTTTTCCTGTCGCCATTTTTAGTTTAGCCGCCAAAGCCTGTTGCTCATCATCGGAAAGCGGCAGCGCTGTGGTTACTTCGGCTTCGATTACCTGATTTGCCTGATTGACAAAGTTCTGAAACTCCCGTACGATAGCGGGCAATAAAGACTCACGTCGTTTATTCACCAGAAGCAGCAGGAACTTATATACAAAGTCAGTCAATTCCTGAGAAAAAACTTTACTGAGTGTTTCGCTTTTCGCAGCCGCCGGAATGCGCGGATGATAAATCAGCTTAGCAAACTCCTCATGCCCGGCAATGGTCGTTTCCACCATAATAAGCTGCTCCCGGGCTTCTGCTACTTTATCTTTTTCACTGGCTAACTCAAAAATGGCCTGCGCGTATTTTAAAGCTAACTGATTAGCTAACATGGCAGGCCACCTATTTTCTTCTCATCCAGTTTATCCATAAAGTCAGAAACCAATTTGGAATTTGTTTCGGCATCCAGGTTTTTTTCAATAATCTTGGCAGCCGCAGCCATGGACAATCCCACCACTTCGGCGCGCAGCTCGGCCAAGGCCAATTCGCGCTCGCGAGAGATTTCCTCCTGAGCGGCTTTCAAAAGACGAGCATGTTCCACTCTGGCTTCTTCAATAATTTCCTCTTTGTTCTTTTCAGCCTGTTTCATAGCCTTGTCCACAATTGCCTGCGCTTCGGCCCTGGCTGCCGTGAGCTGCGTCTGATATTCCCGTTTCAGATCCGCCGCGTCCTGTCTGTCTTTTTCAGCCGTAGCGAGATCGCCTGCAATACTGGCCTGACGAGCTTCCATCATCTCCATTAAAGGCTTGTATGCCAATTTTTTCAAAATGAACACTAAAATAAGAAAGTTTATAATTTGCGCAATAAGTGTCGCATTTATCTCCAACGAGGTCATCCTCCTCTTAAAGGCATATAACAGAACGCCGGCAGAGCGACATAGCACTCTGTTCCAGACGTCCCTGCTATCCCCAGCTTTAGCATAGCTGCTAAAAACAAGGTAAAAACAGACGGCTGAAGCACCAGCCGCAGCTCGTCATTTATTTACCTGTTCCCTAAAAACAAGCTCTGCCTTTTGACGGGTCATAGTCTTGCCATTTGTTGTTACTTAATGAACGAAAGGATTAGCAAAAACCAGCGCAAGTGCGATAACCGCAGCAATGATTGGAATTGATTCGATTAAGCCTACCGAAATAAACATATTTACCAAAATCGTGTTTTTGGCCTCAGGCTGTCTAGCGATACCTTCAATTGCTTTCGCGGTCACGCTACCATCGCCTACGGCAGCACCAAAGGCGGCCAAACCGATAGCCAAAGCAGCAGCAACTACCGAAGCGGCTACAATAATAGCATGTTCCATGTAAATATCCTCCTTTCCCCAGAATGGCCCTTATCAGTATAAAGTATCAGAGCAGTCAGAATTAATGCTGCTCGTCCTTAAACGAGTTGGACAAATACGCCATGGTCAGCATGGTAAAAATAAATGCCTGAATGATACCGACCACTGTGCTGAAAGCCAGCCATAAGGTCGGTATAAAGTAAGGAACCAAAAGCCCCAAGATAATCAACAGGCCTTCACCAGCCAGGATATTGCCAAAAAGACGGAAGGATAAAGTGACCGGCTTGGCAATTTCCTCGATAATATTAATCGGTAAAAAAAAGACATACGGCTCAATAAAATGTTTCAAATAAGCGCCAATTCCTTTATTCATCATACCAATGCCATGAACCAACACCACAACCATCAGAGCCAGTCCCAAGGTCGTATTCAGATCATTGGTCGGCGAAGTAAGGCCGGGAACCAGTCCTAGCCAGTTAGACAAAAGCAAGAACAAGAATAAGGTAATTAATAACGGTGCCATTTTCTTACCCTTAGGACCGATAGTACTCTCAATCTGCTCCAGCAAGCCGCTTACCGCTATTTCTAAAGCATTCTGCCAGCCTCGCGGCACCATCTCCAGCTTGCGAACAGCCAAACCAGCAATGATAATGACGATCGCCATCGTAAGCCAAGTCATATACAGCGTATCCATATTAAAGGCCAATCCAGCAATATGGACCAATTTATGTCCGCCAATTTCATGTTCCATCATTTCACCCCTTTCTGTTATCCTTAGTGCAAACCGACTTGCCGTCACGCACTGCCAGCCTGACAGCATGCAGAAATACAACTACATGCAGTAAAAACAAGCCGGCAATTACTCCTAGTATATCCAACGCCGGTATTTGCATAGCCAAAAATGCGGAACAAGCGATAAAAATCAAGCGCAGCAGCCAGCCCTGTCGCATGTGAAGCAAGGCACTGCGCAAAGGCAGCTCCGCCGTCTTTCTTATCCGGAAACACATCATCAGAAAATATACAGCACTGATAAGTAAACCGGCAAGCAGGCCGTTAGCCAGCGCCGGTTTTCCCCAGATGAGAAGCATTGCATAGGCAAGACCTCCCGCTGCAGCTAAAGCGAGAAATACACATTTTACTTCTGAAAAATAATTCAGCATCTTTCCCTTCCCTGTTTCCTAAACCTAATATTTCACGGCCTTTTTATAGATAGCCCACAGGCCGGAAATCATACCAAGAACGATGCCAGCCACACTGGCCCAGGGAGCACAGTCCAACCAGTTGTCCAGCAACCGTCCCAGAAAAATTCCGACAGCAATATTAGCGACAAGAGTAAAACTCAGTGTTGTAGCAATGCCCAGGGCAGAGAAACCTGGCTGCTTGTCTTTTTTGTTCATAAACATCCCCCGCCATCTACAAATCCAGCAAAAATCCGGGGTAAGCCTTGAGTTTACTTTTACATTTATTCCTAACAAGCAATTCATTTCGCCAAACCCGAACGAAATCCTTCTGGCTTTTGAGCAAAACCAGCCAAAAAGCTAAGAAATTTCCATTTTCGACAAATGCAAAGCTATACCTTAAAGATATCCGGTTTTTGCCCTATATATCCATATGTAAATAAAATAGCCTGCGCGATTCGCCGGGAAGCCTGTCCGTCGCCATAAGGATTACAAGCATTGGCCATGCTCGCATAAGCCTTCTCATCGGCCAGCAAACGGTGAGTCTCCTCATATACACAGGCCCGTTCGGTACCGACTAAACGCACTGTCCCTGCTTCAACCGCCTCCGGCCGTTCTGTAGTGTCCCGCAGCACCAATACAGGTTTGCCTAAGGCCGGTGCCTCTTCCTGAATGCCGCCGGAATCGGTCAGCACCAGATAAGAACGGGCCATTAGATTGGCAAAAGGTTCATAATCCAGCGGATCAATCAAATGCACCCGGCCGATCCCGCCTAGTTCGGCTTGAACGACTTCCCGGACCTTGGGATTTTTGTGCACCGGAAATACAATCTCCACATCGGCAAACTCCTCGACGATTCGCCGGAGAGCCTGGTAAACATGGCGCATCGGCTCGCCCAAATTCTCCCGCCGGTGCGTCGTAACCAGTATGACGCGGCGATTCTGATAATCAATGCCGGATAACAGCTCATTTTGAAATACATAGCCGGGATTAACGGTTGTCTTCAAGGCGTCAATCACGGTATTGCCTGTCACCGTGATCGCCTCTTCCGTCACCATTTCAGCCAAAAGATTCGCCCGTGACACTTCGGTCGGCGCAAAATGCAAGTCGGCCAGTGAACCGGTTAGCTTACGATTCATTTCTTCGGGAAAAGGAGAGTATTTGTTGCCTGTCCTAAGTCCGGCTTCCACATGACCTACCGCCGTTTGATGATAGTAGGCAGCCAAAGCGCCGGCGAAAGTGGTGGTTGTATCGCCATGAACCAGTACGATATCCGGTTTTTCCTTGCCGATGGCCTCATTTAGTCCGTGCATAGCCCGGCAAGTAATATCAAAAAGCGTTTGCCCCTGGGACATGATATCTAAATCATAATCCGGTGTGATATTAAACAGCTTAAGCACCTGATCCAGCATTTCCCGGTGCTGGGCGGTTACCACCACTACCGGGGTAATCCACTCGGGGTATTTGGCCAGTTCAAGCACGACCGGTGCCATCTTGATAGCTTCCGGCCGTGTTCCGAAAATCGTCATAACCTTAATCCGCGGCTTTTTCTCGCATTGCAACATATTTGTTAACTCCTTCCGTGTGTTCGCCAAAAATGGGCGGGCATAATGCCCGCCCGTAGTCTCTGTATACTGTGCTATATATTTCCCTTAACAGACCAGTGCTCCACCAACCCGGAAACCACAATTTTCTCACGGTCTTTTTCCGTAAGACTGCATTGTCGTCGGCTCACTATGTCCGGCACTAGTGGCTCTCCACCGATTTGCCGGATTTTAATACACCAATTTTCTTCGCTCCGAAAAAGGCGACCACCAGCACAACGGCAACAATAATAGCCCCGAGTCCTTTGTTCACTTCGGTCAACGCGATAGCGCTAAGGCCCAGACAGCCACTAATTACATACATCAATAAAACAGCCTGCTTCTGGGTAAGTCCCATATCCAGAAGGCGATGATGCAGATGCCCCCGGTCAGGCTTAAAAATCGGACGGCCGTTGCTGTAACGGCGGATAATGGCAAAAGCCGTATCCATGATCGGCAGGCCAAGCGCTAAAATAGGCACAATCAGCGCAATGGTAGCCGCACTCTTTACCATGCCAAGAATGGATACGGCAGCCAGCATATAGCCCAAAAACATACTGCCCGTATCACCCATAAAAATCTTGGCCGGATTGAAATTATGCTGCAAAAAGCCCATCGCACTGCCGGCTAAAGCGGCCATCATAATGGCTACCGACCAGAAGTTCTGCTGCAGGGCGACTAAGAGGATAGTGATGGAGGCAATTGTGGATACCCCTGCCGCCAAGCCATCCAGCCCGTCAATCAGATTGACCGTGTTCGTAAGTCCGACAACCCAGAGAATTGTAAGTGGAACCGACAAATAATTAATGTATATCATCTCACCAAAAGGATTGGTCAGCCACTCGATTCGAACATCAAACAAAACCAGCACGGCAGCCGCCAGGATCTGTCCAAACAGCTTGACCTTAGCCGGAAGAGGTTTTAAATCATCAATAATACCAACAATTAGAATCACTGTACCCCCAATGAGTAACCCTGCTATTTCATGGGTAATCTGCATACTGGAGACAACAGCAAGAATAAACCCGGCATAAATGGCCAATCCGCCCATACGAGGGATCGGACTGGTATGCACTTTCCGGGCGTCAGGTGCATCCATTGCTCCGGCCTTAATCGCCAAATCTTTTATATGCGGTGTGGCAAAATAAGCCACAGCCAAAGCAACAATAAAGGCAACAACATATGCCTGCATAAGCTTAACACCTCATTTCTAAACCAACGTTTTCATTCTAACCTACGGGTCATATCTTGTCAAACCGGTATCTTCCAGTCAAAACCATCTAAATCTAGTATTTTCATCATCAACAACTATATTCATGATAAACAGATAATATACTATAAAATTTGCCCATATTTCAGTCTTTTTAAAACAATTTCTTTCAGTACCGGCAGAATTTTCCGCAATAAGGACAAGTCGCAGCAGAACAAGCAGTCGTCACGCACAGTAGCCTTTCCTTCTCAGCTTCGCCACATGCTGCTGCGTCAGTGCGCCGATGTCAACTTGATAGGACTCGGCCAAAATATACATCATGGTAAAACAACACTGTGCCACATCCAGGAGTTCCGCCGCACAACCTTGCAGCGCGGCCCTGGTCGCCAATTCCGGACATTCTCCGGAAGCCCCCTGACGCTTGCCCAAAAACTGGGTCAATTCGCCCAGCTCTTCCTGAATCTTGCACACAGTGGTTAACAAAGTGACCTGCTTTAACCGCAGACGCGGCAAGACCAGATATTTAAAGTTGCCGGCTGTCGTAATGTTGTAAGCGCCGGAGCGGTCAAAGTCATAGCCTTTCGCCGACAACTTGTCCAAATGCGCCTGTATTAATTCACCGGTCGAAAAGCCGGAAAGCTCGGGCATCTGCTCCATGACAAAGATCATCGTGACACAGGTCTGCGCCACATCTAAGAGTTCACCGGCCACTTCTTCCAGCAGGACCGTTGCTTCCCGGTTATCGGCGATTTCCGCTGCCTGCAGTCCCTCATAGGGTAGAAAATGAAGGACCGCCCTAGCCAATTCACCGGCTTCTTCCATAATTTTAAGCAACGTAGAATCCAGCGTAGGGCTGAGATGATTCAATTTTGGTAAATAAATTGGCTCTAGCATAGCACCTTACTCCGCACTCATATTTACGTAAAATTTTAACATATTGACTGACTTTTGTACACATGAAAAATTTATGGTATACCCCAGGCCGGCAGTTATCGTAACTGTTCATAGACAATTCCCGCTTCTTCCAGCATGTCCACGGCCAGCTGATCGGGATAGCCATTTTCAAAAACAATGCGGCGAATTCCCGCGTTAATAATCATTTTGGTACAAACCGAACAAGGCTGATGGGTGCAATATAACGTGGCTCCTTCAATTTCGACGCCATGAAAGGCCGCCTGAACAATGGCGTTTTGCTCGGCATGGGTCCCGCGGCATAGTTCATGACGCTCACCGGAAGGAATATTTGCGGCCTGACGTAAGCAGCCTGTCTCACTACAGTGTCTGATTCCCTGCGGTGCACCATTGTAGCCGGTGGTCAACAGCCGTTTGTCTTTCACAATGGCCGCCCCCACCTGACGCCGCAGACAAGTGGAACGGGTTGCGGCCACCCGTGCCATTTCCATAAAGTATCTATCCCAAGACGGACGGTCCCTGTCACTCACATTTACAGCCTCCATATCGTTTATCGTTATCAGATACGATTATATGCGCTGGCCTTTCTCCTGTCCAGCCGTTATTTGCCCTGTCCACAGGACAGACGGCAGTAAAAAAGAGAATCCCGCCGGATTCTCTCTCTTTTATCTTATTTCGTGCCAAATATTCTGTCACCGGCATCGCCCAGACCGGGAACGATATAGCCATGATCATTAAGATATTCATCGACAGCAGCCGTATACACTTCTACATCGGGATGCTGCTTATTGACGAGCAGTACGCCCTCCGGCGCCGCCACCAGACACATCAGCTTAATGTGACGGGCACCCTCCCGTTTTAAAATATCAATGGTTGCCGCCGATGAGCCGCCGGTTGCCAGCATCGGGTCAATGACGACAAAATCCCGTTCCGCCACGTCCGGCGGCAGTTTGCAATAGTATTCCACCGGCAATAAGGTTTTCGGATCGCGATATAGTCCCACATGGCCGACCTTGGCAGCGGGAATTAACCGCAAAATACCGTTAACCATCCCCAAGCCAGCCCGTAAAATAGGCACGACACCCAATTTCTTGCCTGCCAGCATTTTGCACTGACATTTAGCAACAGGTGTCTCTATTTCTGTTGTTTCCAAGGGCAGATCACGGGTGATCTCATAGGCCATCAGCATGGAAATTTCATCTAGCAGCTCCCGGAACTCTTTCGGTCCCGTTTTTATATCACGAATTAAGGATAGCTTATGCTGAATTAAGGGGTGATCAATGATTTTAACCTGCATATATTCATCTCCTACTCATATAGCGGATATTTTCCGCACAATTCTGCGACCATGGCAACCGCCTTGGCCTTAGCCGCTCCGTCTTCCGGCCGGTTTAAGACCATGGCAATGATTTCGCCGATAACCGCCATATCTTCTTCCTGCATGCCTCTGGAGGTCACCGCCGGCGTCCCGATACGGATGCCGCTGGTCACAAAAGGACTGGCCGGATCAAAGGGAATGGTATTTTTATTGACGGTCACGCCAACCTCATCAAGCAATTTTTCCGCTTGCTTGCCTGTCAGGTTCTGTCCGCGCACATCGACCAGCATTAAGTGGTTGTCCGTACCGCCCGACACAATGGTAAAGCCCGAAGCAGCCAGTTTAGCCGCCAGTGCACTGGCATTCTTGATAATTTGTTCCTGATACAGACGGAACTCTTCGCTGGCCGCCTCTTTAAAGGCAACGGCCTTGGCCGCAATGACATGCATCAAGGGGCCGCCCTGAATGCCGGGGAAAATCGCTTTATCCACGGCCGCCGCATATTCGGCGCGACATAGAATGACGCCGCCCCGGGGGCCACGCAGCGTTTTATGGGTCGTAGTAGTCACGATATCGGCATAGGGCACCGGATTGGGATGCAGACCAGCAGCTACCAGTCCGGCAATGTGAGCCATATCGACAAACAGCATGGCACCGGCTTTATGAGCAATCTCCGCCAACCGGGCAAAATCAATCACCCGTGGATAGGCACTGGCTCCGGCAACCAGCATTTTAGGCCGGTGCGTCATGGCCAGATCTTCCAGTTCCTCATAATTGATACGGTGTGTCTCGGCATCGACACCGTAAGCAACAACATTGTAGTATTTGCCGGAAATATTAACCGGGCTGCCATGGGTTAAATGGCCGCCATGGGAAAGGTTCATGCCTAGAATCGTGTCGCCGGGTTTTAAAAAGGCAAAATATACCGCCGTATTGGCCTGGGCTCCCGAATGGGGCTGCACATTGGCGTGTTCAGCGCCAAACAGCTCTTTCACCCGGTCAATCGCCAGCTGTTCAATCACATCTACATGTTCGCAACCGCCATAGTAACGGCGACCGGGATAACCTTCCGCATATTTGTTGGTCAAAACCGATCCCTGCGCTTCCATAACGGCCTTGCTGACAAAATTCTCAGAAGCAATGAGTTCCAGTTTATTTTGCTGACGCTGACGTTCCAACTCAATCATCCGGGCAATTTCCGGGTCAAATCCCTTGAGCACACTCATCCTTATTCTCCTCCAAATCTCATCCTGTAAATTATTCGTATATAGCCCGGGCCCCGCCAATCAATTTGGGACGGGTGCGGGCGGCAACAACCGGCGCCGCTCCGATGTATTTCTGCTGCAACCGGACCGGCACCGCGACCCGCTTCAAATGCATGCCAATCAGAGTATTGCCAATGTCCAGTCCGGCATGAGCCTGAATGGCTTCCACCACCACCGGCTCAGCGAAGCTTTGCATGGCACAGGCAGCCAAAGAGCCGCCGGCTTTCGGCGCAGGCCGAACGCAGACCTCCTCCAACCCATAACGTTCCAGCACCGCACGCTCCACTACCAGTGCCCGGTTTAAATGCTCACAGCATTGAACCGCAAGCTGCACAGCGTACCTCTCGGCCACTTGCATGAGGCCTGACAGCACTGCCTGAGCCACTTCCACCGAGCTGTCCGAACCAATCCGGGCGCCCCGCACTTCGCTGGTGCTGCAGCCAACCACGACAAGCTGTCCGGGCCGCAAAGCAGCTGTCTCAAAAAGTTCGGCAGCAGCCTTTACTGTTTCCTCTGTAAGATGAAGAACCTCAGACATGGCTATCCCCTCCTGTGTCCTTTGCTTGAGCATGACTTACATCCTAGTGGTTCATAGTTTATTAGCAGCTAGTACCTTCCCTCGCTACGTTGTTGTCAATCGGCGTAGGAGCCGCTACACCTCATTCCTCCGCTTTACACTGAAAATTGCTAGCGCTCTGACAAACTATAAAACCCGACGGGATGAACCACTAGCAAAAATTCTCCATTTAATATTCTTTTCCTGCTAAAGCGACAATTTTTTTCCAAGCTTGTCCCAATAGGGAGTCAATCTCCGCTGCCGCGCTGTCATAGGTTTCATAACTGCCGCCGTAAGGGTCGTCCACATCCCCGGCGGCGCCAGCAAATTCACATAAGGTAAACACCTTGTCGGCCGCCTCCGGCGCTAAGGCAAGTACGGCCCGTTTGTGGGACAGCGCCATGGTCAGGATCAGGTCGGCCGCAGCAATCGCGTCCGCCGTCAGTTGACGCGAGCGATGCTCTCCCAGCGAAATGTGCCGGGCCTGCATCACTGCACAGGCAAATTTTGATGCCGGATACTCGTAACCGGCCATAATCCCCGCCGACAAAACGCTAACTTTATCGTTCAGACCGGCCTGTCTGACCTTTTCGCACAATAAAGCCTCAGCCATCGGACTGCGGCAGGTATTTCCCGTACAAACAAACAAAATACGTAGCATAAAAACGCCTCACTTTTTTAGTATAGCCAAATCCGTCACGATTAGTACTTATCAGCCCTAATCCTTTGCATACTAACGATCTATTTTCCGCAACTCTTCGTTGTCGTCAGTCAGAATCCTCCGGTATACCTGCCGTCTCAGACCGGCAAGTTACCAGCCGTTTATCTTCTTATAACGCATGATATAAAACATGCAAGCCCAAACCAATCAGAACCGTCCCACCGGCCAGTTCCGCCCGGGAACCAACGTACCGGCCAATCCGGCGTCCCAGGCTTAAGCCCAGCACCGCAATGCTAAAAATAACTGTTCCCAGCATCCCGCTGAGCTTAATCAGATCCACGTCCATCATGCCCATGCTAAAGCCGGCCGCCAGAGCGTCCATACTTACGCCGACGCCCAAGAGCAACAGCGCCCAACCTTTAAGAATCCTGCCGGAGGCCGTCTTGGCCGCTCCCTGTCCGGCTATATTCTCTTTAATCATATAGGCGCCCAATCCCATTAACACAACGGCGCCAAATGCGCTGGCCCAGTTTTGTATCACCAGCGAGGGAGTTGCCACATGATAGGTTTCAATGTGTTCGACAAGTGTTCCCAGCCAATGGCCGAAATGGTAGCCGGTCAGAATCATCACAATATGAAACACCGCGAATACAAACGAAGCCCAGACAATCACGCGCCATCTGATTTTATTCATGCCAATGGGAATGGCCACCGAAAACAAATCCGTCCCTAACGCAACGCTCAAGATGAATACTTCCAGGCTACTCACAGTCCCACCTCCGCGTTTATATATATGTGGGTAGCGGAGTGGATAGTCTATAAAACCACTGATTTATTCAAGATACACGTCCCGGCAAATCCTTTTGCATCCGGCGCGTAGAAAGTGCACTTACTTTTTTATAATACGATAGCCGCTGGCCTTGCGCAACCGGTTCATTACCGCCAGCCCCAGACCCTGTTCACTGACACCTTCGGCGTAAATGACATCAACCGGTTTATCGTCAAAATAACGGAGCACCGTATATAGCCTGGCGGCGGCTTCTCCGGCATCCCGCTTGCAGCCCAAACTGGCTTTGACCGGTTTATCCGGCAGCAGCGCCAGTGTTTCATCAAAGGCCACCACGCCGGCCCGTAATCCCTGTTTCTCTGCCCCGGCCAGTTCCCGCAGCAACACAGGCACAGCCTCTGCCGGCGCCACCTCTAATAGCGTCATCGGGACTTTAGGCGCATAGTGTGTATATTTCATGCCGGGAGCGCGAGGCGCTGCATCGGCAGCGGCCAAAGCGGCATCTACTTCTACTTCACCTAGTGTCGCCAGGAGTTGCTCCAGCGTTATCCCGCCTGGCCTCAACAGAGTAGGTACGGGCGTGGTACAATCGACAATCGTCGACTCCACACCAATAGCACAGTCGCCGGCATCTACCACGGCAGCAATTTTCCCCGCCAAATCGGCCAGTACATCAGCGGCATTGGTCGGGCTGGGACGGCCGGAAATATTTGCACTCGGCGCAGCCAGCGGCGTGCCGGCCAGCCGGATAAGCTCCCGGGCCACAGAGGAATCGGGCAACCGTATAGCTACCGTGTCCAGCCCACCGGTGGTTCGGTCCGGCACGATGGCGGCCCGCTCCAAAATAACAGTCAGCGGCCCCGGCCAAAAGGTCTTCATCAACACCTCAGCATTAGCCGGGATTGAGACGGCTAACCGTGCTACTTCCTGCCGGTCGGCAATATGCAAGATTAACGGATTGTCCGAAGGACGTCCCTTAGCCGCATAAATGCGCTCCACCGCCGCGGCATTCAGCCCGTCGGCCCCCAGACCATACACGGTTTCCGTAGGGAAAGCCACCAGAGCGCCAGCCTTAATGTAGACTGCGGCTTCCGACAGTTGGGCGCGGTCCGGACTGTTCCTATCAACTACAAAATGCTTAGTCTCCATCTATCTTCTCCTTTGTTTCATTGCGGCACCGGCTGTCTGGTATCGCGCAACAAAACCACCCGGTCAATGCCGGCATAGTCTTTAACAATGGCTTCCACCAGAAACTGCTGCGTTCTACCCAGTTCCGCCACCGCGTCGGCCTGGCCCTGGCCAACTTCAAACGCCAGCAGACCGCCGGCTGTAAGATACGCAGACGCCACTTGGCTGATCCGGCGGTAAAAATCAAGCCCGTCGGCACCGCCGTCTAAAGCCAGGTGAGGCTCCTTTCTCACCTCGGCTGCCAGCCCCGTGATATCTTTTTGCGGAATATAAGGCGGATTGGAAACAATCACGTCAAACTGCCGTCCGGCCACCGCTGAGAAAATGTCTCCTTTATACAATGTCAACCGGTCGGCGACACCATGCCGGCAAGCATTCTCCCGGGCAACCAGCAAAGCCTCTGCCGAAATATCCACAGCCACACCGGTCGCCGCGGCCAGCGTATGTAGCATACTGATGATAATAGCGCCGCTGCCTGTTCCAATATCTAAGAGAGCCGGCGCAGCCGTATTCTGTCCGGCCAATTTTGCCAGCACGGTTTCCACCAGAATTTCCGTATCAGGCCGGGGGATGAGCACAGACGGACTAACCTGAAAGGCAAGTCCCATAAACTCCCGGCAGCCGGTAATATAGGCAACCGGTTCCCGCAGCACCCGGCGTTTGACTACCGCCCGGAAGGCTTCCAGTTCTCGTTGTTCCAACGGTTGGTCAAAATGGACATAAAGATACAGCCTGTCCTTCCCCAGGATATGGGAAAGCAGTACTTCAGCATCCAGGCGTGGATTATCCACGCCCTTGTCTTGGAAGTACTGCCTGGTCCAAGTTAAAATTGTCCCAATCGTCCATGCATGCTTTTTTTCCATCTTATTCAGCCTGCTTTAAACGTTCGCTCTGGTCCACTGTAATCAGCGCTTCAATCAGCTCATCCAGATCGCCGTTTAGTATAAAATCCAATTTATGCAAGGTCAGGCCAATCCGATGGTCCGTCACCCGGCCCTGCGGGAAATTATAGGTGCGAATCCGCTCGCTGCGGTCCCCTGTTCCCACCTGGCTTTTGCGGGCTTCCGCCACACCGGCCCGCTGTTCCTCCTCGGCCGCTTCCAGCAGCTTGGCTCTTAGCACCCGCATCGCCTTATCACGATTTTTAAGCTGCGACTTTTCGTCCTGGCAGGTTACCACAATACCGCTGGGCAAGTGAGTAATCCGGACGGCCGATTCCGTTTTATTTACGTGCTGGCCGCCGGCGCCGCTGGCACAATAGGTGTCAATTCTCAGATCGTTCGGATTGACGGTGATGTCCACTTCCGCAGCTTCCGGCAAAACAGCCACAGTTACGGTAGATGTATGAATACGTCCGCTTGACTCGGTCGTCGGGACACGCTGCACGCGATGCACACCACTTTCGTATTTCAGACGGCTGTAAGCTCCGTCACCATCCACAACAAAAACAACTTCCTTAAAGCCGCCCAAATCAGGCGCATTGGCATCCAGCATTTCCGTTCGCCAGCCCCGGTTTTCAGCATAGCGCGTATACATGCGGAATAAATCACCGGCAAACAGCGCCGCTTCGTCACCGCCAGCCCCGCCCCGGATTTCAACAATAACGCTTTTATCATCATTGGGATCGCGCGGCAGCAGTAAAATCCGCAGTTCATCGGTCAGCGCCGCTTCCCGGCTTTTCAACTCACTGAGCTCGGCTTGGGCCATGTCCCGCAGATCGGCCTCCGGATTGTCGTCTAACAGTTCCTGGGTATCGGCCAGTCCCTGCAGCACCTCTTTATACTCCCGGAACTTAACAATCAGCGGCGTCAGCTTGGAGTGAGCCCTGGTGTGCTTTTGCCACTCTGTCATATTGGCAATCACTGTCGGATCACTGATCAGATTTTCCAATTCACTGTATTTATCTTCAATGGCTTGGAGTTTATCAAGCACAAATCTTCACCTCATCAATATAGTACTTCGTCAGGATTACAAATGCTACTAGCAAGCCGACGGGCTGCAAAGACCTTCCGGCGGCGTAGCAGCCTCCGGGTCTTCCGACGGTCGGACCGCCTCAAAGGCCTGAATGGCTACCTCAATTTGGTCGTCGCTCGGTTCGCGGGTTGTCAGCTTTTGCAGCCATAATCCCGGCAAAATGGAAATTCTGACCCAGGCTGCCTGGCTGCGTCCGGCAAACCGGATAATCTCATAGGCAATGCCCGCCACCAGCGGCATCAGAATAATCCGGGAAACAATCCTCTCCCAAAGGGAAGGCCAGCCCAAAAAGGCAAACATAATAATACTTACCACCATGACAATGAGCAGAAAATTCGTACCGCAGCGTGGATGAAGCGTGCTAAAGCCCCGGACATTATCCACCGTAAGCGGCACACCGGCCTCATAGGCATGAATGGTCTTATGCTCGGCACCATGGTATTGAAAGACCCGCTGAATATCCTTCATTAAAGAGATAGCAACGATATAAACTAAAAACACGGTCAAGCGCAAAATGCCCTCAAACAGATTGAGCAGACGGGCATCGGTAATGGCGCTGTGAATATATTTCGCCGCATAGGTCGGCAATACGACAAACAGTAAAATAGCCAGGCCCAGCGAAAATAGCATCGTCATGGCAATTTCCTTATTGCTCAGTTCCTCGCCTTCCTCACCGGCCGCCTGGGCCGAAAAAGACAGCGCCTTCAAGCCGATAACCAGTGACTCGATTAGAGCAACCACGCCTCTGATCATGGGCTTTTTCAAAACAGGATATCTATCGGCAATGGAAACCAACTTTTCCTTCTTGACCATAATCTCACCGGAAGGTTCCCGCACCGCCGTGGCGATGGAAGCAGGGCCGCGCATCATGACGCCCTCGATAACTGCTTGACCGCCTATATAAATCTTAGGTTTCACAACACTCACCCTTTCTATAAGGCCGGAGGAGTTTTTTCTGCCGGCCACTTCGGTTATTTATCGCTGAATACAAATGAAGCAGAGCGTTTCTGCTCTGCTCCTCGTTTTAGGCTTGTTGACCATAACGCTTATTGAATTTCTCGATCCGGCCGCCGGCAGTAATATTACGTTGTTGGCCGGTGAAAAACGGATGGCACTTAGAGCACACATCAACGCGAAGTTCTTTTTTTACAGAACCGGTCACAAAAGTATTGCCGCAACCGCAAATGACTTTTGCTTCGCCATAATTAGGATGGATTTTTTCTTTCATTCTATCTTGCACCTCGTTTCGTGTAAACAATTGGATTATCGCTAAATAATTATAGCATACCAATATGTGTTATGCAATATTGTTTCCGTTTCTATTGTGTTCCATCAGTATTTTTCTTTACCGTTTAGTAAAGAAGTGACTGAAGCTGCCAATGACAATCTGCGGCTGGTGTTTGATCAGTTCTGTCACAAAACGCCTTACCCCGATGGCCGCTCCCTTGGCGGGCGGCATGCTTTGCAGGAACAGGTCGGGATCGAAATTGAGATTGCGCAGCTGGATCATATCTACCTTGGTTTCGGCCAAAAAGTCCAGCCAGGCGCCAACTTCCTCTTCCCGGTCATTTAATCCGGGGAAGGAAAGCATATTCAGCGACACTCTGACGCCTTTCCCCTTGGCATAACGGATGGACTCCCTTACCTCATCCAGCCGGTACTGGCAGCGATAGTAAGCCTGATAGGTCTCCGGAATGGCGCTGATTATGCTGACTCGCATACTGTCCAGCCCTGCGTCAACAATGCTTCTCACGCCCTGGCCAAAACCGCCGTTTGTATTCATATTGATAACCCCTCTGGCCGTCCGGCTGCGGATAAACCGGATGCTTTCGGCAATATTTTCAAAAGCCAGCGAAGGCTCTCCCTCACAGCCCTGCCCGAAGCTGACAATAGCTTTCGGCGCCCCGTCGAGGTGATACACGCCAACTGCGGCAATCTCCTCCGAAGTCGGCCTAAAAGTAATACGACTCTGCGGCGACGGGCAGCACTCCGCCGGCTGCAAGGAGATGCAGCCAAGGCAGTCGGCATTGCAGGCAGGAGACACCGGAATCCCGGCTTCCCAGCGGTGGTAAAATAGATTTTGCGCCGTACAGCACTGCCATTCCAGCGAACAGCGGGCCAGCTGTCCGACAATCCGGTTGCCGTCAAACTGCTTTTGCAGCCGGTGCACCCGTTCTTTTATGTCCGATGTATTATAGTTGGTGGGACACCAAGTTTCATTATCATCGCTCTTGATCGCCGCCACGTAAATACGATCCTGGTAGAGAGCCGCCGCCGTATAGCCATAAAGCGGCAGGACCGACGCCCCCTCTTCCTTGCAAAAGGCGGGCAAATGGGTCCGGGTATAACCGGCCGGCAACAGAGCAGCTACCGCCAGTCCACCTGCCGGAACCTTCCGGACTTTGCCGTTTTTCCCCACACCAAGTGCCGTGCGCCCCGGCAAGTAGGCCAGCGAGGCCCCCTCCGGCAGAGGAATCATGTCTTCCGGTGTCAAGGGAGCCTCCTCCCAGCCGGTCCGTCCCATCGCCTGATAACCCGGTGCATCAAATATTTCTCCTCTTTTATCTGCAAACAATGCGGTTAGCAAATCAAACCAGCTCCTACCACTTTTCTAAAAACTATTCCTGACAGGGTAGTAGTCCACCACGCCTACATTCATCCCATATCATTAGGCGTGGCGGACTACTATGCTCCCGCCAGGAACTATTTATTATAACGATTCATCGCCAGGTCCACGCCTCGGTCAATGGCACAAACAACCGCTTGAGCCGCCCGTTCTACCGCTTGGACAACAAGCTCGGTTTCTTCGGCGTTAAACCGGCTTAGCACATAATCAACTACCTGCCAGCCGTCCGGCGGTCGCCCGATACCCACCCGGATGCGAAAGAATTCCTCTGTCCCCAAATGCTCCAACAGCGAGACCAGCCCCCGGTGCCCCCCGGCACTGCCTTTCTTTCTAAGCCGCAGTTTTCCGCAGGGAATATCCATATCATCATAAATGACCATAATATCTTCCGGCGCGACCTTGTACCAGCGAGCCAATGCACCAACCGCCACACCGCTTAAATTCATGTATGTCATCGGTTTTACCAGCAAAACCGGCTCTTGGGCGTCGCGATATTCCGCTACCAGGGCCTCGTGCCGGCTTCGCCAACTATCAATTTTCCAGAGTTTTGCCAATTCGTCAACCACCATAAACCCGACATTATGCCGGGTTGCTTGATATTCTTGTCCCGGGTTTCCCAACCCCGCAATGATTTTCACTGTCTGTTCTCCCCCATAGCAAGCAATTCACCAACCGTAACAAACCGGTAGCCCCGCCCCTTCAGTTCCTGAATAATCCGCCGCGTCGCCTCGATGGTTTGGGCCCTTGAAACATCACCGGCTCCATCGTGCAACAGGATAATCGAGCCGTTTTTCACCTGCTGCACCGTACGCCGCACGATGATAGCCACCCCAGGATTGGTCCAGTCCCGGCTGGCCACCGACCATTCCACCGGCACCATTCCCCTGTCCCGGATGATACCAAGCACGGCAGCATCGCGAAAGCCATGAGGCGGCCGGATGAGGACAGGTTTACTCCCGGTTATGGCTGCAATAGCTTCATTGGTTTTATCAATCTCTGCCTCCACGGTTCGCCGGTCAAGCTTTAACAAATCCAAATGATTATAGGTATGGTTGCCGATCTGATGTCCTTCCGCCGCGATGCGACTTACCAGTTCCGGCGCTTCAGTCACGTGGCGGCCAATCAGAAAAAAAGTGGCATGCACACCGTTATCCCGCAAAATATCCAAAAGCTGTCCCGTATAAGACGGATTGGGTCCATCATCAAAAGTCAGAGCCACCACTTTATCCAGGGTGTCCTGCTCCGAAAAAACCGCTCCATAAAACTGGCTGTCCGGCAACACGGCATTCACTACCAGAATAACCCCCACGACAATACAGGTGACGGCCAGGCCCAGGCCCAAACGCGCCGGACGACGCAAAACCTGAAAATAATCAACAATCAGACAGGTCAACACTATCACAGTCAGAAACCCTAGCATACTGATCAGCCGCATCTGCATCTCCATCTGTGTCAGCCTTCCATTTCTTTTAGCATGATAAGCCATTCACCTTGCGAATCCCGTGTCACACCGGACGGAACAAAACCCCATCTTTGATACACCTGCAAAGCAGGATGGTTATCCGGCCTTACCTCCAGGCGAACCTTGCCGACCCGGCAGACAGCAAAATAGTTCATGGCAGCCGCCATGAGACCGCCGGCGATGCCTTGGCCCCGCCAGCTTTCACTGACGGCAATGGACAGGATACGGGCATTGACTTGCTGCTGCGGCCGCAGGGAGGATTGAAGGAACGAAGCCTTATTGAAAAAGGCCGTCTTCAATGGCCGTAAACCAAGCCCGTAACGACCGGTAAACCAGCGATAAAACCATAAAAAAATGTAGCCTCCGGTTACCGCCTCAATCCACAACCGGGGTAAACAGGCGGGAGCAAAGCAATACCCCACAACCTGCCGTCCGGCAGTTTCCGCCACAAAGGCGGCTTCCGGCTCCGCCTTGTAGACAAACCGGAAAATATCTTCCATAGCCTGTGGCCGAGGCAGTGAGCTGCCACAATAATGCCGGACGCTTTCGCCGAAGCACTCGGTAAACAAAGCTGCCATCGCCGCTACATCCGATAAAGCGGCCTGCCTGATGGTAACGGCTGGCACAATTCATCATCCTCCAAATATCATTCATTATATCATATTACACTATAAGGGCGCGATATCGCGCCCTTATAGTGTATGCAGGTGATGAAAATTAAACCAGCCGCCGTTTAATTAGTTAAACAGAATACTTACCGGAACTTCATTGTGGATGTTGGTAATAACGCCGCTCAGCAGCTTAGCCACCGACAATACTTTAATTTTAGGCGAGCATTTTTCCGGGGTGAGCGGAATGGTATTGGTTACGATCAGCTCTTTGATGTTTGATTTTTCAATGCGTTCCACCGCCGGAGCGCTAAGTACCGGATGGGTGCAGCAGGCATACACTTCCTTGGCCCCCAGTCTTCCCAACGCCTTGGCGCCTTCCACCAGCGAACCGGCTGTGTCAACCATATCATCGGCAATAATCGCCGTTTTGCCTTCCACACTGCCAATGGTATTCATAACTTCCGCTACGCCTGGTGCGGGGCGTCGCTTTTCAATAATGGCAATGGGGGCACCCAAACGGTCAGCCAGTTGTCTGGCCCGCGTCACACCGCCGAGATCCGGCGATACCACAACAATATCCTCCAGATTTTTGGAGGTAATATATTCCGCTAAAATAGGTACACCAGGCATATGGTCCACCGGAATATCAAAAAAGCCCTGAATCTGTCCGGCATGAAGATCCATTGTAATAACCCGGCTTACCCCGGCAATTGTCAGCAGATTGGCGATCAACTTAGCCGAGATCGGTTCACGTCCCCGAGTTTTACGGTCCTGCCTTGCATAAGCATAATAGGGAATGATTGCGGTCACATGCCGGGCTGATGCGCGTCTGAATGCATCTACCATGATCAATAATTCCATAATATGCTCATTCGCCGGATAACTGGTTGGCTGCACTACGAAAATTTCCTTGCCGCGTACGCTTTCATCAATAATCACCTGGGTTTCACCATTATTAAACTGCCCAACGAAAGCTTTACCCAAAGGGATTCCCAAATAATCGGCCATTTCCTGCGCCAATTCCGGATTGGCATTACCGGTAAAGAGACATAATCGATCCTTGTTTTTCAGCACCATGTTAATACATTACCTCCATACCTGTTGACACACGCCTGTATTCCCGTCAGATCAGACCTATGCCAACAGTTTTATAAAATTTATTTATAAGTACCCGCAAGAGCGTTCCTACTGCCAAAGCTTATTTTCTCTTGTTTGCCCATTCCTCAATATTGGATTGGCGCGCTCTGGCTACACCCAGCGCTGCCGGCGGCACATCCTTCGTGATAGTCGAACCGGCAGCCACAAACGCTCCCTCGCCTACCGTTACAGGGGCCACCAAATTAGTATTGCATCCGATAAAAGCATTGTCTTCGATCGTAGTCCGGTATTTCTTTTTTCCGTCGTAATTTACGGTGATGGTACCGGAACCAATGTTTACTTTAGAGCCCATATCTGTATCCCCGATATAGCTCAAATGCGGAATCTTGCTATTTTCCCCTACTTTAGAGTTCTTCACTTCCACAAAATTACCCACCTTGACGCCACGGCTCAAATGGGTATTCGGTCTTAGATGAACATAAGGGCCTGCCGTAACATCAGAGTCCACTATGCAATCATGGGCATATACAAAATGCAGGGTCACCCGGTCACCGATTTGACTGCTCTGGATGCGGGTATTAGGTCCGATCGTACAGCCACTCCCAATTACCGTGTTTCCCTCCAGCCAGCTAAAAGGATAAATGACTGTGTCAGGAGCGATAGAAACACTTTCGTCAATAAAAGTGCTGGCCGGGTCCATGATGGTCACACCATTTTCCATTAAAGCCTGCAATTTGCGCTGGCGCATAAATTTCTCTGCTTCCGCCAGTTGAACGCGGGAGTTAATTCCCATCGTCTCCTCAAAGCAGGGTGCCGTTACAGCACCGACCGTCTTGTTTTCCCGGGCCAAAATCCCCAGCACATCGGTCAGATAATATTCACCCTGTGCGTTGGCACAGGTAATCTGGCTCAGTGCTGCAAGAAGCTCCCGGCTGTCGAAACAATAAATTCCCGTATTAATCTCGTGCACAGCGAGCTCTTCCACCGAAGCATCCTTTTGCTCCACGATGCCGCGAACCTGACCGGCAGCATCACGAATAACCCGCCCATAGCCGGAAGGATCAGGCATATTCGCCGTCAATACAGTGGCTGCAGCCTGGGCCGCACAATGCTCCGCATACAGTTTAGCCAGCAGCTCTCCCCTTAATAAAGGAGTATCGCCGCAGAGCACCATGACAGTACCCGCAAATTTCTCCAGCAAATCTTTTGCCTGCATGACCGCATGCCCTGTCCCCAGTTGTTCCGCCTGAAGGACAAATTGAGCCTGCCCCGCCAGTGCTGCTGTTACTGCTTCCGAACCGAATCCGACCACAATGATATTCTGGCACGCTCCGGCAAAATTGGCGGCATCCAACACATGCTGCACCATGGGTTTGCCTCCCACAGGATGCAGTACTTTAGGTATGGACGACTTCATTCTCGTGCCCTTACCTGCTGCTAGGATCACCGTTACCAATTCTGACATTACTTCAACTCCCCCTGTTACTCTTTATCAATCCCAAAACTCAAACCTTATTTAGGTTCTACACGATCAGTCAGATTCCTGCAAATTACTACAATTTCTAGAAAGAAGAATCAAACCGGCTTTAGAACCTGTATTCAACCATTAGAAAATCCTGTATCGACGGCGATTTCCCCTCCATACTTCGTTACATCTTCTTGCCATAACCCCCATTATGCCTGCGAAAATGTGCCTTGCCTGGCGCAAAAATCACTCGTCGCTCCAGCATTTCCATGATTGAATACAGGTCCTACAAAGCCGGTCGGATATCCACGATTTTTCGCTGCTGATCAACCTCATGCAGGATAAGCAATGCCAAATAATCCTCAACCAGTTTTACCTGCGGTTGGGCCGTACCGACCAGCACGCCGGTACCGACGATTTCCACATCCACTTCATGAGCCAGGTCGTACATACCCCGCACCGTACCACCGGCTTTCATAAAGTCATCAATGACCAGAACCCGCGCCCCGGGCGGAATCGCCCGGCGAGGCAGGGACATGGACTGAATCCGCTTGCCCGAGCCGGTTACATAGTTGATACTGACGGACGGCCCTTCAGTCACCTTGCTGCCCTGACGGACGATGACCAAAGGAAGGTTAAAGGCCCGCGCCGTCATAAATGCCAGCGGAATTCCTTTCGTCTCCACTGTCATAATATAATCAGGCGACAAATGCGAAAACCGGGAAAAAAAGATTTCTCCCACCTGTACCATAAGGTCCGGTGTGAAGAGAATATCGGCCATATATAAAAAGCCGCCCGGAATAATCCGCTCCGGTGAGGCCAGTTTTTCTGCCAGTTCATGCAAAAAGGCGCAAGTTCCGTCCTGCGATCTTAGCGGCAGGAAACGCACTCCGCCGGCCGCACCGGAAACCGTTTCCAGCGACCCCATGGCAAATTGTTCCATCGCCTGCCGGATCGTAACGATATCTTCACTTAACGTCGATTTAGCGGCACCAAACAATTCACAAAAATGATTAAGTGAAAATAAATGGCCTGGCCGCTCCGTCAAAAATTTGGTCAACGCAATCATACGTTCCGTTCTCCGTGCTTTAGTCATCCTTTTCCTCCACTGTCAGGAAATCCCGAACAATATTCCTTCCAATAACTTTTTTATTCAGATTCTCTGTTTACCTGACAATTCCTGCTAGGGTTTGTTTGTAAATTAACGGAATGATCTATGGCGAGTGATTTTTGCGCCAGCCAAGGCAACATTTTTTTGAAATAGGAGCCCCATTTCAGAAAATATTAACGAACTATGGCACAAAAAACACCGTCAGGGAGCGTTTCAGATAGTTTACAAACAAAACCTAGGGCATTACTAATTTATTTTATTCACACTCCGCATTGCAGCAACACTTTTTCAGGGGCCACATCAAAAAATAGCGGAGAGAAAACTTATCATTTATTCTTTTGCTTTTCGCTCCGACCTATACATCACCATTGCCCACGCAAGCCGGCATCGTTTACCATTTTTGCCGCTTATAGAATAAACGCGCCAATACAGCGCGTTTATTCTATAAGCGGGCTATTTCATTACGTACCATTTCCAGATCGCTTAATTTATCCACATCCATGCCGATTTCGGCATAGGGCGAAGAAATCACCTGCCCGGTAATTCCCAGCAGTTCCGACAACCGTCCGGTTATATCGGCCAGGCTTAACCGGCCTAACAGAAATTTGACAATAAAAGACCAGCCCAGTAAACGGCACAAGTTCAAAGGCTTTTTCCGCTGCGCCACTACTTGGGCGGCAAAATCCAGGCAGGATTCCACAATGGCCGGCTTGACCAAAAACACATTGCCGCCGGTAAATATCCCTTCCTTCAAGCGGACATAGGTACGTTTGACTGTTGTAAAGCGTCGTCTGACAGTATCCTGCGACACAATCGGATAATAGACGTCGGCCTCACTGCCGGCACATTGCCGAAGAAAATCCGTCAACGCTTCACCGGAAATCAGGGGAATATCCGCCGTCACCACCAACACCTTGTTCTGATGTCCCAAGGCCCGCATACCCGCCACAACAGTATCCATCATGGTTTTACCTGACGGTAAAAGCACCGGCTCACCCGGCAGTACACAGCCAGCCAGTTCAGCCAGCGGACCGACAACAAAAACCCGGTTCACCAAGGGACTTGCCGCCAGTGTATTGACCACATACCAAACCATGGGTTTGCCCTCAATCTCGATCAACGCCTCATAGGTTGCCGCCGATACCTGACGCAATGTTTTGTTGTTTTCACCGCCAGCCAAAACGATTGCATCAACCATGCCCCAAGCCTCCCGCCTGTCCATATCCGGCACGTTTGTCAATCATTGGATTGATTTCTGCGTTCGTTAAGATCATTTAACAGAGTCTGCTCCGCATTTTCCATATGTTCAACCGCTCTTTGCTGGGCAAGCTCCGGATCACGCTGGGCGATGGCTTCCACCAGGCGGCTGTGTTCCTCCAGCGTGTTTTTGAGCCGTCCCGGATAAGACATCGACATCGAACGAAAACGGGTCAGCTGTTCTCTTAAATTATTGATAATACCAACCAGGCGGTCGTTGCGACTGGCCCGATATAAAATATCATGGAACAGACTATCGGCTTCGACAATTTTATCCATGTCACCGTTATCAATATACTCGCCGATCTGCACCAGCAGACGCTCCATCTGTTCCAGTTCCTCCTCGGTAATCCGTTCGGCAGCCAGGCCGGCGGCCAGTACATCCAGAGAGGTTCTGACTTCGTATACTTCATTAATATCCTTGATGGAAAGATCCGCCACATAAGTGCCGCGCCGCGGGACCATGATGACAAACCCTTCCAGTTCCAGTTTGCGAATAGCTTCCCGCACAGGCGTCCGGCTTACGCCAAGCTCCTCTGCCAGCTGAATTTCCATCAGCCTCTCGCCTGGTTTTAAAATTCCGCTTACAATGGCATTCCTCAGTGTTTCACATACAACTTCCCGCAAAGGCTGGTAACTGTCCAGCCTGATTGGCAGTAATCGCCGTTCCATCTTCTCACTCCACCCTTGCCAGTGTTTTAGCCACCCTAATATCGGCTTTATCTTTAAATTGGCTACCCAGCCTGTCAGCAACATAATTAGCCCGTTCCAGATCAGGCGTAAGGCCGAACACGGTTGGCCCGCTGCCCGACATCAAACTGTTCATTACCCCGTAGCGCTTCATGCTTTGCTTTAGTTCATCAATCAAAGGATACTCGGTCACGGTAACACTTTCCAGCACATTACACAAGCGCTGTGTAACAGCCGGCAAATCCTGCCGTTCCAGCCCGGCAATAACCCCCTGGGTATCGGGATGTACTACCTGTTCCGCACTTCGATACCGCCCATAAACCCGGGCGGTTGATACGCAAATTCCCGGTTTGGCCAGAACAACATAGCAGCAGGGCATTGCCGGCAATGGAGTCAATATCTCACCCCGACCGGTGGCCAGCATGGTACCGCCCCGCAGGCAAAAAGGAATATCCGACCCCAAGGAGGCTCCCAAGGCTTCCAGCTCCGCTTGGCTTAACCCCAATTGCCACAATTGGTTCATCCCTTTCAGTACAGCCGCCGCGTTGGAACTGCCACCGGCCAGGCCTGCCGCCAAAGGAATCTGTTTATCCAGGACAATATGTACGCCCTCAGCGATATGACAGTTTTCCTTGACCAGACGGGCTGCCCGGCAGGCCAGGTTGCTGTCGTCACAAGCAAGAGCGGGAATATTAGCCTCGACGGTAATATCCCCGTTCTGTTTTTTCAGTGATACCGTATCGTGCAGGTCTATCGCCTGCATGATCATCGACACTTCGTGATAGCCGTCCGCACGCTTATGCAGAACATCCAAAGTGATATTGATTTTAGCATATGCCTTTACCTGCAACGCATCAACACTCATCATTCCCGGTTGAATTCCTTTAACTCGATTTCTTCCTGACTGCTTAACACCGCATTGATATTTAAAAGAATCAAGAGACGGCCGTCCACTTTTCCCACACCGTGAATATACTGGGCATCAAGGACAAAGGATGGCGGCGGCGGTTCAATCTGTTCCTGTTCCAGTCTGACAACCTCATTAACGGCATCCACAATGACCCCAATGGTCTGCCCGTTTACTTCGACAATAATAATCCGGGTATTATCCGTGTGTTCCGTCACTTCCAGTTGAAACCGCTTGCGCAGGTCAATAACGGGAATGATGCGGCCCCTTAAGTTGATAATCCCTTCCATAAAGGGCGGTGTCTGCGGCAGTTTGGTAATTGGAACCAAACGATTGATTTCCTGTACCCTGGTAATCGGCAGCCCATATTCTTCCCGCGCCAGACGGAATACAACCAGCTGCAGTTCATGCAAGTCTTTTATATTCTCTACGCTGTCATTCATTTAGCAGATACCTCCAGATGCGGATTTGGAAGTACTATATTCGACATAAAATAGGAGTATGCCTGCCATTAGGTTAATTTTTTTTGGAAAAACATGAACTTTGCCGGCCTCACAAACCACTGAATTGTCTGAATGGATGACTCTTTCTACTTCATATCCGCAGCCAACAGGCTGCCGTAGGAAATTGCCGGTTCCTTCCTCTCCCGTAAAGCCAGAGAGGCTTCATAGGTTTGCCGGAATTCTTCCAGCGTTTTCATGACCAATTCGTAACTTTCAAAAAACACGACAATCAAATCGCCGGGCTGTGCCTGCTGCAGGGCTGTTTTCAGCGCTTCCGCCTCGGAAGGGATAACGCGGATACAGTCAGTCTTAAAGCCTGCCTCCAGCACACCCTGACGAAGCAGTTCAGCGGTTTCTCCCTTTTTCCGGCCCCGCAGATCGGCGTCTTCCTTGATATAAATATAATCAAAGCCTTTGCCGGCAATCCACCCGATCTTTCGCGTGGTTTCGTCCCGCCGATCACCCGGCGCGGCAATAACCCCGACCAGCCGCCTGGCATTTAACCGCCGCAGCGTCTGAATAACAGCCTGATACCCGGCCGGATTATGGCCGTAATCGACACAAACCCGCAGGTCTCCGACAGTCTCTAAATTGAGCCTGCCGGGATTTTGCGCAAACTCGGCCAGCCCCTGCCGGATGCAGGAGACCGGAATTCTCATGCAATAACAAGCGGCCGCAGCAATTACGGCATTTTGCAGATTATGCACAGCCATGCCACCCAGGGCGGCGGGAATATCCGCCACGGCAATAATCGGCCTGGCCAAATCGCCGCAAGCCGTATAGATAATACCATCTTTTATAAAAAATGCCTTGCCGCCTGCTCCCAGATGACGCCGTACCACAATATTGCTGGGTTCTACGCTGAAATAGACTATTTCGCCGCTGGTCCGGCAGGCCAGACCGGCCACGATCGGATCATCAGCATTTAGCAGGGAGAATCCATTGTCTTTGACCGTTTCAACAACCAAGGATTTGATAAAAGCCAAATCTTCCAGTGATTCAATGCCGTCCTGTCCCAGATGATCCTCCGTTATGTTGGTTATAACTCCCACATCGCATTTATCGAAAGCCAGGCCGCCACGAACAATACCGCCTCTGGCTGTTTCCAACACGGCAACCTCTACGGCGGGATCGGCCAGCACCATGCCGGCACTGCGCGGTCCGCTGGTATCGCCGGGCAGGATGCACTCTTCATCAATATATATGCCTTCCGTAGTTGTCATGCCCACATGGTAACCGGCCTTTCGCCAGATACTGCCGATCATCCGGGTCACTGTGGTTTTGCCGTTTGTACCGGTAACCGCGACAATCGGAATCCGGCCGTTATTACCGTCCGGGAAAAGGCTTTCAACTATCCGCTGCGCCACATTTCTCGCCTTACCGGCCGACGGATAATGGTGCATGCGAATACCGGGCGCCGCATTGACTTCAATGACCGCCCCATACCCCTCCCTGATCGGTTCGGCAATGCTTTCGGCAACCACATCAATGCCGGCTACGTCCAATCCAATCAGCCGGGCCACCCGTTCCACCATTTTGACATTATCGGGATGCACGATATCCGTCACATCCACTGCCGTGCCACCGGTACTCAGGTTGGCATTCTCCCTGATCCGGACAAGCTGTCTGTCAGCCGGCACAGAGGCCAGCGTAAGCTGTTGACGGGCCAACACATCAATCGCGGTTGCATCGATTTTTATTTTGGTCAACCGTTTTTCATGACCGTTGCCGCGATCGGCATCGGCATTGGTCAGATCGACAAGCTCCTGCACCGTATGCTGCCCGTCTCCCAGCACATAGGCCGGTATCCGTTCGGCCGCGGCAATTAGCTTGCCGCCCACCACACATAGCCGGTATTCATGGCCACACACATATTCCTCAATCAGCACACTGTGATTATAATCATAGGCAAGCTGAAAGGCACGCTCGATTTCAGCCGGTTTGCTGGCGTTGATGGTTACACCCTTTCCCTGATTACCGGCCAGCGGCTTCACTACTACCGGGCCATCGATCCGCTGCCGGGCCGCAAGGGCTTCCGCCACAGTTGTAACCACAATACCGTCAGGAACAGGAATCCCGCACTGGGCCAGTACCTGCTTCGTCACATATTTGTCACAGGCCAGATCAGAAGCTAGAGCGCTGGTCTGATCGGTAAGCGTGGCCCATGCCCGGCGTCGGCGACAGCCATAGCCTAGAAACAGCAGACTGCCTTCGCCCATTCGGGTTACCGGGATATCTCTTTTACACGCTTCTTCGTATAAGGCCGCTGTACTTGGTCCGAAACCGCCTTCATCACCGGCTTCTCGGATACTTTGCAGCGCAGTGACGATGTCAAAGGGCTGGCCGGCAATCACTGCCCGTAATAGTTCTACGGCTACCGCCAGCGCCTGTCGCGCCAACGCTTCAATTTCATAACGAAAAACGACATCATATACACCCAGCACTCCACTGCCGCGAGTCTTGCCAAAACTGACCTCCGAACCAGCCATACATTGCAGTTCCAGTACGACATGCTCCAAGATATGGGCCAAATAAGTGCCCTCGTACAAACGTTCCACAAACCCGCCCTGCCTGCCGCGGGAACAATAATGGTTTTTCAAGCCCGGCAGCACCTGTAACAAGCCTTCATTAAATCCGGCAATTTCCGCACTGGAAATGTCTTCATATTTTCCAATATCAAACTTTACCTTGATGACTGGCTGGTAACTATATAGATTCGGGCCCTCAATGGTACGTACAGAAATAATTTGCATGAAAGAAATCTCCTTCCAGGGTATGTGGACACGATCTGAGCTGCCCAAATTTTGAAGCGGATTTTTCGCCAGACAAGGCGCGAAGAGAGCAAATACTGGATGTATTTAACCGACGAGCAACGAAGTATGGCAGACAATCCACCAAACGCTGGGCGGTGAACGTTCGTGTCCACATACCCTACATTCAAGTACGGCAAATAAACGGCAGCCGCCGTTTCAGGTTAAACCCGAAACCTGATGGCAGAATATGCAATGTTACATTGGTAATTGCCAGGGGATCATGGCGCTTGGATTCCGATATATTGGAATGAACAATATTTTTCCCGTCAACAATCGTTACCGTCTGTGAGCCGGTTACTTCACAACGTCCATCAGGCGATACCACGATCGCCGTATCCTCATCGATACCAATACCCAAAACATTAGGATTCTGCGATACGGCAGCCAGCAGGCGATTAATCCTGCCCCGTTGGGCAAAATGCTGATCAATCACCACTCCATTCAGCAGGCTCATGCCATGGGCCATGCTTAAGCTTGACTTTTTCGGGGTATCGCTGGAGTCACCGCCGACAATCATGGTATCACTCATTACCGAAGCGCCGGCGCTTGTCCCGGCAATTACAGCGCCTTTTACAAACCCCGACCGGATAGCCGCTTCTATTTTCGAACCGCCAAGAATGCTGGTTAACCGCAGTTGGTCGCCACCAGTAAAAAAAATGCCGCTGGCATTTTCAATCTCCTGAATCTGCTGTAAATCGTTGGCGGTCTCACGATCTTTAATATACAAAACCCCAACCGACGAAGCGCCGATCGCGCTGAACAACGCTTTATACTCATCGCCAACTTCCTGCGGATATTCCGTCGCAGTCGTAATAACGGCTATTCTCGCGTCACAGCCGCCGGACAGCTCAATGAACTTCTGCAAAACCTGGCAATCCCCCTGTTTGTCCTCACCGCCGCCAATGATCAATAATTGTCCGGATGCCTTATCGTGCATGGAAACCTCCTGAAGCATCAATATAGCATTATTTTTGCCATAACCATTCCTTTTTTATACAAAAACCCCGGAGAAAACACAAAAGCCCGGGTAAATTCATATAATGGTCTAGTGCTCCATCAACTATGAAAGTGCAGCTTCTTCACGTGCCTTTTTCCGTAAGGCTTCGTTGCCGTTAGCTTACCTATATCCGCCAGGCGCGCCGCCGCCTTGCCTTACGAAAAAATTCCCGCAAATTTAATCTACACTTTCATAGCCGGTGGAGCACTACAACTATATCCGGCAGGAACAGGCCGTTTATACCGCCTGTCCACCCGGTCTCAAGGAGGTTTATCTGGTGAATATCCATTTCCTTTATCCTGCCTGCCGCCTGGCCTTATTGCCAACCCTCAGCCAGTTGGACTATTGCCATCCCCTGATTGCTCAGCTCCAGGAAAAGCTGGCTGCCCGCGGTCTCTACACCGATACTCCGGACGGTGTATACAATCTGCTGACCCAGGAAGCAGTAACCCGGTTCCAGCAAGAGGAAAACCTGCCAGCCACCGGCCTGTTAAATCCGCTCACTTTCAGCCGCTTATGGGCCGCCCGGCACCTGACGCTATCCCCCGCCAGTCAGCCGCAGCAGCGTGCTCAGTTGGCTCTGCCCCGCGCCAATATTCTCATTGCCAAACAACGTCGTCAGCTTACCCTGTTTGACGGCAATACGCCGTTGCGGAACTACCCGGTAGCTATCGGCAAGCCAGCTACCCCCACGCCGCTCGGCAATTACACGATCATCCTAAAACACATGAACCCCGGCGGTATACTGGGCACCCGCTGGCTAGGACTGAGCCTTGACTCTTATGGTATTCACGGCACTACTAAACCCTGGCTTATCGGGCAAATGGTCTCCAACGGCTGTATCCGCATGCATAATGCTCACGTGGAAGAGGTTTTTACCTTAGTGCGGGTGGGCACCCCGGTGTACATCCGGGATTAAAGCGCAAATGGAGTCTGCAATCTTCTCGACCAATTCCTGCCGCCTGTATAAAAATTGCAGCAAGGAAGTCCGCTCTTCCGGCAGCGGCAGCCATTCTTGCGGAATACCGTCAACCATCTGTTGCCACTCTTCCGGCCGTATAGCCTGAATCAATGCCACGTACTTGCTAAAATGCTCCCGCCGGAGATAATACTTAAGCAGTACGCCATAGGCCCGGTGCTTGTTTACCGTTATTTTATCACTTAACTCCGCCAAGTTAGCTGCCTTCCATTTTCCTTTATTAAATAAATGCGAATTGTCAATGGCATACAGTTGATAGCCTACCTCGTCATGGCATACCAGCAAATTTTTCCGGTTCCAGGTACGGTCAAAGTTGTGGAACATGTGATCAAACAAGATAACCCCCGCCATATCCGCCGTATTTAAGGCCCTCTTTATATTACTCCTGTTAACATATCTGTTTTTTCTTATATATCGGCTGGCAAAATGCAATCCGGCAGGCACGGCTGCAGCTCTTAGCAGCTTATTGCCCCGGATTATTTTTTCTTCCAACTGAATGATGTCACTAGGCGGAAAACACAGCTTCAACATCTGACCAAGCTGGGCGCCCAACCATTCATTCACCAAAACCTTTACTCCCAGGCGATTGTTCTGCAGCTTTACCACATATACCTCATTATCATCGGCCCGGAATAATTGCGGCGCCGTTACACCCAAACCGACCGGCCCAAGATATTTAGCCCCAAGCAGCATCTGAGTTTCCTCCCTCCGTTCAGGCATCTGTTTTAACTATATGATGAGAAGGCCAATTCATGCCAAAATCCCCAAAAGGTTCGCTGTACTTGGCAAACCGTTAAGCCTTAGTGATCCGTCTAGTTTGAAAGCGTAAAAGAATCGGCAGGAATTTTTCACCAAGCGGAACGGCGGCGGCGCACCTATCGGACATAGATAACCCACTGACAACAACGCCTTGCAGGAAAAAGACGGTGGAGTCATTATGAGCACAAATTAGACAGACCGCTGGGGACAATAAAAAAACAAACACCACCGATCCGCCCGGAAGCGCCGTGGTGTTTGCTCTTATTGTTTTTTTGCCGGCTATTGTACGCTAAGCAGCCAACTGGCAATCCAGCCAATGGTGGTATTATCGGCCAAAAGTACCCGGTACCAGCCAAAAGCCTGTTCTTTAATGGTAACCGTATCGCCCTTTTTAACTTTTGTGACAATCGGGAAATTCGTCCCCGGACCGCTGCGCACGTGTACAACGCTGCCTGTCACAGTAGCCGTACCGCTGACAGTCGGTTGCGTGCCGACCGACGGCGTCACGCCGGTAACGTATACATTCTGGTCATTGTAGCCGGAATAATGGGAAGCTGAAACAAAATCATCGGAAAAGGTGCTGGCCGCTGTCGAATCATTCGAGGAACCAGAGGCTGTCGAAACCTCGACCTGCCCCACTTCGTCAACCGGTGTAACCGCGAGAACCTCCATATCGGTGGTACTGACCACCCGGGCCCAGAATTTAAGTACAATTGTAATATGCACTTTTCGCGGCGTGTGGTGATGATGAAAATCATAGTCCACATACTCAACCTGTACGTCTGCCTTGGCCGTCATATCCGGCATAGCGCCGGAAATGGAAATATCCCGTGTAAACCGCACATGCCGACGTTCAAATGCGTGGACCGGCTGATCAGGTAGATCGGCCACATACATGACTTTCACTTCCAGGTCACCGCGGATAATCACCTTATCTGGAATGATTGTTACATTATTGATTTCCAGGTTCTTCACGTATACATCCACGACCTGCTCAATATCCGGTTTGTCCGCCGGAACAAACATATCAAATTCCACAACGCGCTGATCCATCTCGGCACCCAGTACCTGCTCTACCTGGATCGTTTCAGGTCCGATCTCAGGGCAACCGCATACTACCTGGGCACTCTCCGTTGTCCCGGTGCCGGTTACCGATACTACAGTGTTCGAAGTAGATCCTGTTGAACCACCCGAAGCACGTTCTAAGTCGTCAGCCATTTTTCCCCCCCCTTTTTCTATTGATGTATGTCTGTTAGTCATTATCCTTTAGGTGAGGTAGGCATGGTAGCGACACCAAGCTGAACCTCGCGGTCGGTCATGACCTTTGCGGTAATTTTCAGTACGACGGAAACATCGAATTCGCGGCAATTATGATGGTGGTGATGGTGTCCGCAGTGGCCGTCATGATGGTGATGATGATCATGGGTATCACAGGTATCATCCGTATCGCAGGTATCATTGTCATCCGTATCGCAAGTGTCTTCCGTATCCTCGGTATCGCAGGTGTCTGGTGTGTCATCTGTATCGCAGGTATCTTCCGTATCATCACAATCATGTTCCCAGTGTTTATGCTTGTAAGCACGGGTCCATTCGTCCATATCGTAATCAACGAATTCTACTACCACACTGGCATCGGCGTCCATTCCCTTGCGTACTCCCGACATCGCAAGATCCTGAGTCCATCTGTAATGCCTGATTTCCACCGCATGGACCGGGTGATTAGGCAAATCAGCCACATAAATGGCTTTTACTTCAAACTCACCGCGAACAATGACCTTATCCGTAATGACATCAACATAATTGATTTCCACATTTTTAACAAATACATCAACAATCTGCTCGATGGACGGTTTTTGGTCCGGAACGACTACGTGAATATCCAGAACCTTTTGTTCCTCTGATTCGGCAATGACCTGGCGCACTATAATCGTCTGCGGTCCGGTCTCTGTACCGAGCGTGCATTGATTGTAATTATACATCCCCTTCGAGGATGCGCTTACCGTTTGGCGGAGATCTTTATCGTCCACATATATTCCCCCCTTTGAATGTTCTATTTATATATATGCCTGCGAAAATTTTTATGTGACAAAAATTTGGCAGGATGCCTGGCGATCTGGAAATAAATATCAATCCAAGAGAATAGACATAACACTTTAACTCTTTTTGTCATAGTATGTAAAAGAAGCCCTTAAAAAGGGCTGATCAAATATGAACGGGAGGTCATAAAAAAATGTATGTAAAAGGCAACTATTATCCTAAATACGATTGTGACTACATGAAAGAATGTCACCACCATATGAAGGATGACTGTTACAAAGACGATTGCCAGGAACACCACGAACATGTTTGCTGTGATATTCCCAATCTACCCAAACCGGAAAAAGAATGTGTAAAAACCTTTAAATGCGTCTACCGGGTATATAAAGTATGTCACTATCGAGTATTCAAGATTTGCCCTGTCTGCAGTCATGAATTTGACGTCGTCCTGCATCATGGCAGATGCCCGAAGTGTATGGGATAACAAAATGTCCTGCGATCACTCGCAGGACATTTTATCTTTTACCGTCTCTATTAAGGTCTAATGAACTCTTGCACCACATACACGGAACCTTTGGCATCATGGCGAACGCCCAAGCCCACCTGTGTGTAATTCTGATTTAAAATGTTGGCCCGGTGTCCGGAGCTGTTCATGAATGCTGTCTCGGCTGCTGCCACACCGGTATTGATCGCCAGATTTTCGCCGGCATAGGTATAACCGATGCCGGCCGCTTTCATGCGGTCAAACGGTGACTGGCCTTCCGGGTTGTAATGAGAAAAGAAGTTGCGGTTAATCATATCCTGCGCATAGGCATCTCCCAGGTTAGAAAGAGCACTGTTCAAAGCCAGCGCCGGCAAACCGTTCTTAGCCCGGTCGGCGTTTAACAGACTTAATGCCTGCTGGACTTCGCTGCTGCTCCCCTTGGTCGAGGTGTTCGAGGTGTTCGTCGTTGTCTTTGAGCCGGAAGTTCCGGTCACACCGGTTGAACTGCTGGCAGCCGATGATTTATCACCATGTCCGCCATGGTTGGCTAACACGGCGATTAATCCAACAGCAAGAATTCCGCCAAGCACATCCTTATTTTTCGTATCCTGTTTCTGCTCTACTGCGGTGGTACCTTCCGCTGCCTCGGCAGCCAGGGCGCTGGATGCAAAAGCGCCGCCTATCGATGTCGAAAGTAAAGATACCGTAACGAAACCAAATAACAGCATGCTCGTTAGCTTTTTTGATCGCATTAGACAATCTACCTTTCTGTGTTGTTTTATCTTACATAATATATTAACCTTTTTGGTTACAAAGTAGATATATTCGCCTAAAATACGATAAAATCCTGCAAAAGCAGACTGTAAATGTTTACATAACTAGTAAGGCTCCGTCTCCGGCCCGTTTACCTCCAGTAACTGCATGGCCTGCTCCGGCGGTAATTCTTCCACCGCTTTCAGCTTCCGTTCAATCGTTCGGGATTTACGGGCAGCCGTATCAATGGAATTGCTGGCTTCCTGCAGTTTTTTATGGGTCTTTTCCAGCAAATCGCCAAATTTACCGAACTCGCTCTTAACCGCTCCCAGCAAGGCCCATACTTCTGAGCTGCGCTTTTCAATTGCCAAGGTCCGAAAGCCCATCTGCAGACTGTTTAGCAAGGCAGCCAGCGTGGTCGGGCCGGTAATAATCACCTTATGGCGTTGCATAAGCTGATCGCAAAGCCCCGGTCGCCGCAGTACCTCGGCGTACAACCCTTCAATGGGAAGAAATAGGATGGCAAAATCGGTGGTATGGGGCACGCACAAATACTTCTCACTGATTTCCCTTGCCTCCAGCTTAATCCGGCTTTCCAGCGCTTTGCCCGCTTCCTCGGCAGCCGGCAAATCAGCGGCTTCCTGGGCATCTAAGAGGCGCTGATAGTCTTCCTGGGGAAACTTCGCATCAATCGGCAGCCAAACCGTGCTCCCCGCCTGATCCCGCCCCGGCAGGCGGATGGCAAATTCAACCCGCTCATTGCTGCCTGGTTTGGTCGCCACATTCCGTTCATACTGCTCGATTGTCAAAATTTGCTCCAGCAAATTGCCAAGTTGAATTTCACCCCAAATACCCCTTGTCTTAACATTCGTAAGCACTCGCTTTAGATCGCCGACCCCGCTGGCCAGCACCTGCATCTCACCCAGCCCCTTATGTACCAGTTCGAGTCGTTCACTTACCAGGCGGAAGCTTTCTCCCAGCCGGCGTTCTAAGGTTTCATGCAACTTTTCATCCACCGTCCGGCGCATCTCCTCCAGCTTTTGGCTATTATCCTGCTGCAGCGCCTGCAGCTTCTGTTCCACTGTATCCCGTAGATGCTCCAGTTTGCTCTCATTGGTTCGGATAAGCGTCTGTAACTGCGCCGTATACGCCTCACCCTGTTGCAGCTGCGTCTGCCGCTGCTCGTTCAGTCTCTGCAGGATTGATTCGTTCATCTGTCCCAGCGCCTGAGCGACTTCCTGACGCAGCAAGGCCGCCTGACCGGTCATTTCCTCCCGGTTGCGCCTGATTTCATCTTTAAAGATCAGTTCCGTCCGGGTATTTCCTTTCTCCAAACTGGCAAGAGCATTCATAATATCCTGCTTTTTTATACCGCCCTGTTGTTTACTTATCAACAACAAAACAATAAGGCCGATAAGATTAATTCCGATGGAAATAAATAATGCGATTTCTGTCACGTCAGTTTCCCTCCTGCAAGACTTTCCTTCCTAAATAAGATTAGACATAGTTGCAGCAAATTCCTATCCTTCCGTCAAACAAACCAGCAGGCCAGGTAAAAAGCGTAGCAAAGCATGGCGCAAAAAACACCGTCACTGGATGTTCTGATAGTTTGAAAACCGCCCGAAAGCTGTCCTCCAAAGGATAATAAAAAAACCGCTGATTTTCACAACGGTTTTTCCCCTCTGGCAATATTCATTTATAAGGAGTCTTGGGTAGTCCCAGCCTGAACTTTCCCCGGGTTTCCAAACCACCAACCCCCTCAATGCCTGTTACCGAAGCGCTAATGGCTGCGCCAACGTCAACTGTTTTATTAATGGGGGTAAAGGCCACTTTCTCCGCGATAAACACCGGATCATAGGCGTGGATGAAAATACGGGTTGGTGAACTGGCAAAATTCGCTCCGGCGTTTAAGATGGCCTCAAAATAGGATTGGCAAGCCCCGGCAAAAATAACTAAATCATCACGGGCCGGTTCAAAAATCCGGGCTTTTTTTACGGCTTCCACATAATAACGGGAATTACGGTAATTATTCATATCTTTAAAATTTTTTTTACCATTGCCAATTAACGCGTCATGGCCGGTCAACACCAGAATATCGGGACGGAATTCATCAATAAGCTCAATCACCGCATCAGCCTGTTTCGATTCTTCGATACATCTTCCCACAGCTTCAATATTCAGCTGATTATAGGTTTTCAGGCACATTCTTAAATATTCCTCATCACCGTCAATGTGCAGAACCCGTCCCGGCAGATCAAAAAAATCGTATTTCTTGGATGACTCCGAGCGGTTCAACTCCAATTGTTCCCTCTCCTGGCTGCGGCGCATCATCACTCTTTTGAGGCTTTCGTTATGCATTCCTTCCATTCGGACGATTTCATTACGAAGGTTCTCCGCGTCCACTCTTTCCAGATCATCAATCGGCGCATCGGCCAGCAGCCGCAGATGCATGCCTTTAAGTACTGTGTAACTATGGCCGCAGGCATCGTGATATATATCAGTAACTTTAAATACTATATCGCCACCATGTGATTTGCGAATGACCAAATCACCTATCTCTATATTAGCCATGCCAGACCCCTCCGTCTTATGTTGCTCTTTACTACATACTATGTAGAATTAAAAGCGTTGGTCACCACGCCGCCCCCCTCGTTTTGTCACAGTCAACCGCCTTGAGGCAAATCATCTGGCCCTCTTGGGCGCATTCCGGTTAGCTAGTGGTCTGTAAACCCTAATTCTATAGTGTTCTTACGAGATCTTTTCCGCCCTGCTTTGTTGTCATCGGCTTACATATTCCCGATATATACGCCTTCTCCGCCTCGCAGGACGAAAAATCTCTCGCAATTCATCCTATTGCCTTAGAGTTTACAGACCACTAGCCCGGCATTTTTTCTTACTCCGGCAAAATCAGCCTGTGTCATTTAGCCTATCACTTCAATATACTATACCGATGAAACCGGTTGTGACCACTTTCATGATCCGCCGTTTACTATTCCTGCCCTCTGTCGGTCACAATGCACCGCACTCCACTTTCACGAGGTGATGGCGCATGATTACTATGGTAGTTCCGGCGCGCAATGAAGCTGGCCGCATAACTACCGTACTGCAAAACGTAGCTACCCTGCCGGTCGACCACATCATCCTGGTTGCCAATGGTTCCCACGACGCTACCTTGCAAGAAGTGCTGCAGCTTAGAATTCCCAAGCTGCAAATTATCTACTTTCACGAATGTCTTGGCATTGACATTCCCCGCTCGATTGGAGCAAAGGTTGCCCTGGCTTTGGGCAGTGACGTTGTCGTATTCGTTGACGGCGATATGGTGGGAACGTTTAACGACAATCTCATAGAACTTATTGACGGAGTGTTGTTAAAGCACCTGGATATCGCGTTAACCAACTGTTATCCGTCGCCGCCCCGCCACATCGAACGCTATAATCCGACCTTTCAGTGGCGGCTTACCCTGAATAAAGAATTGGGACTGGAAAAAAAAATCAACCTGGCTACCCCGGCCCATGGCCCGCACGCCGTCTCCAAACGGCTGCTGGAACTTATTCCACTCAGGGAACTGGCCATTCCACCGGTCCCCATGGCCCTGGCCCGCTTGCACAAATTAAAAATTGATGTGGCAACAACCATCCCCCATTACCAGCTTGGTTCGTCTATCAAAAACCAGATTCACACCCATAAAATTATTGATACTATTGTCGGAGACTGTCTGGAGGCTATTGCAGCTTTCCATAGCGAACCCCGGACCCGGCAAAACCAGACTAAGATTTTTCAGGGCTATAACAGCGAACGCCGTTTTGATCTCTTGGATTCCTTTCTGAAATAATAAAAGATCTGACCGTTTCTCTTCGGTCAGATCTTTTATTACTTACTCCAATAATTTGTAATGACCGCAAATTCTTCCAGGCTCAAGGTTTCGCCCCGCCTTGCTCCGTCAATACCTGCCGCCAGCAAAGCCTCCTTGATTTCTTCCGGTGGACGCCCCGTTGTTTTTAAAGCGTTAAACAAGGTTTTCCGGCGTTGCGAAAAGGCAGCCTTGACAATTTGGAAAAATAACTTTTCGCTCTGTACCATCACCGGCGGCTGAGTACGGACGGTACAACGAATGACCGCCGATTCCACAGCCGGAGCCGGCACAAACGAGCGTGGCGGGACGATAAACATGATTTCCGGCTCGGTGTAATATTGTACCGCCACTGACAGTGCTCCATAATCTTTGGTTCCCGGTAAGGCAACCATCCGCTGGGCCACTTCTTTTTGCACCATCGTCACCAATAGCTCCACTGGCAGGCGTTGTTCCAAGAGGCCCATGATAATTGGCGTCGTAATATAATAAGGAAGATTAGCCACAACCTTATATGACTCGGTCCCCATTTCCTGGGAAATGTTAACCCGCAAAATATCGCCATGTACGATGCGTACATTCTCGCAACCTTCCAGCGTCTTGGCTAACACGCTTACTAGCTGCCGGTCAATTTCCACCGCCGTTACCTGCGCACCGCTGTGGGCCAGGCCCTGCGTCAGCGTGCCAATACCCGGTCCAATCTCCAGCACGGCATCGCCTGCCTGAATATTTGCCGCCTGAATGATAGCCTGTACCACCTGTTCATCAATCAGAAAGTTCTGTCCCAGTTTCTTGCTCATATGAATGCCAAAGGTCTTCAAGATATGTAAGGTCACGTCCCGGTTGGCAATGGTTGGCTCAATCATTTTGTTATCTCCTCTATCGCATTCCTAAAATCAGCACGGGTAACACCGTAATGGTTTAAGCGGTATAAAAAACTTTTGCCATTGGCATAGCCGATACCCAGCCGGTTCCCGATAACAGCGCGTCGCTCGGCGGCATTGGCCATTCCGGTCAAACCGTTTTCCAGCATATCCTGCCAGGAAAACTCTTCCTGCGGCTGCCACTCATGACATTTTACTTTGCTAAGCGCCGACCGGATGGCCTCGGCTGAAGCCTGCTCAATTCCGATATCACCGTTGGCCGTGGCATCAATACGGGCTACAAAAGCATGCTTGGCTTCCGGGAAGCGCTTGCTCAGAAACTTGCGGATCCGTTCTCCGGCGCTGTCAGGATCGGTAAGAATGATAATGCCCCGTTTTGTATAAGCTTGTTCAATTTTTTGCAAAACATGCGGCGGCATGCTAAAACCGCCTGTGGAAATGCATTCAGCATCTACAGCCCGGCGGACGGCCTGTATATCCTGTTTACCTTCCACGACAATGATTTCTTTGATCAAGGTTACGCTCTCTCCTACTCTGCGGTGTAACCACCCTGTTAGATTTACACATATGTTATTGTACCATGTCTCTGGCATTTATACTATTATCCCAGCAAAAACAGGATATCTTTGCGGTCTTTTTTACCCATCTCTGCGCTGTCGTCTTTGCCGGGCATCAGCCCGCCTGTGTCCTACGCCTTGCAGTGAACAAAAAATCCTCGCAACTCTTATCACGTTTTCAATGAAATAATAGTATTAGTAAAAAGAATAACAGGGCAAAGCCCTGTTATTCCAGTACATACACTTTTACCATTCGCCGGCCGAAGCTTATCGCTTCACCATAACCGTCCATACATAAGTCGACACGGTTTCCGACAATCGCACCGCCCGTATCGGCGGCCAAGGCCATGCCATAACCAGGGATAAATAAGCGGGAACCTAGAGGGATTACCCTCGGATCAACCGCAACAATTCCCCGCCGGGCCTGCATGCCCGTCGCCGTAATGCCGGCGCCGGAACCATCCCAGGGATTATAGGCTGTGGCTTCCATCAGTTCGGAGCGTCTGAAGCGCATAGCGCCTCGAGAGGTTTCGACTGTGTCGCGTGTGCCAACACGAATGATTTTTGGTATTGACGGTTCGTTAACCCGTTCTGACAAAACCTCTTCCGAAACTTGATTTCCATCAGCAAAGTGCTGTTTGATGACAACCGTTTTGGTGCCATCCTGTCCTTCCTGTTCCACTGCTTCCATTCCCTTTTCCAGGGAGGCGTCAGGTTTGCGCAGGACAGCAAATAAATCTGGCTGTTGACGTTCTACAATTTTCTCTGATAATACGGTGGCGTTAATTTGCAGGTTGGGAACCACTGCGGTGTCCGCCCCCGGTTCGAGACGGATATTGTCCGCAGACAGCCCCATACTGGCCGCCACTTCACCCACGGTAGGCTTGGCAGTTATGACAGACTGCGCCTTCCCCTGGTACATCACGGTAACAGGCATGGCCCGATACACGGTAATGACAGTGCCATTATCCAGCTTATCGGTAGACATGCGATATTCATCTGGTGATTCTAATACTATATGTTCTTGAGCTAACACTGATTTGGGATCGCTATATAATGTACTTACGACAATATGTTTACCGTCTGTGATAATCTGCACCGTCTTGTACGTCCAGGCAAAACCGGCCGCTAGCATAGCAACAATAAGCAATACGCAAAGATACAATATTGTTTTTCGGCTTAATTTTGACTGGATAGTCTGAAAGTCGGTCATTCAATTCCTCCTTTTTTGGCACCTGTGGAATATACCATAATTATCCCTAGTTGTCAACAGCAAGAGCGTCACACGACATTCAAATTATATGCCAGTCCTGGGTTTTTTATGCAAAAAAACTGCGGAGCATCCATCGGAGCCGCAGTTTTTTCTATCACATAAGCTACATCATAGATCCAATACCAATGGCAAACAGCCGCCGCACATTGTCCGACGTAACCCGGGCCAGTTCGGCCAGCTCCATGCCGCGTAACTCGGCAATACACTCAGCCACCAGGCGCACATGGGCCGGCTCGTTTCGCTTTCCCCGGTAGGGGTGAGGTGTGAGATAAGGCGAGTCGGTTTCCACTAACAGCCTTTCCAGGGGAACCTGGCAGGCAATTTCCTTTAACTTGGCCGCATTGGTAAATGTTACCGGACCGCCCAGCGATACATAAAAGCCAAGCTTGATCACTTCCCGCGCCATTTCCAGACTGCCGGAAAAGCAGTGTAGAACCCCCTGCACTCCTTTCCCCTCATGCTTTAAAATGTGCAGCGTATCCTGATGGGCATCACGATCATGAATGATCACAGGTTTATGACACTGCCGCGCCACATCAAGCTGCCGGACAAAAACAGCTTCCTGGGTCTCACGGGGCGAAAAATCATAATAATAATCCAGTCCGATTTCGCCAATCGCCACCACTTTATCCAGTTCAGTCCATGCCGCCAATTGTTCGTAGTCTTCCCGTCGGGCATCCTTCGCATCATGAGGATGAATGCCAACGGCAGCATAGACCATAGCATACTTTTGACTCAAGGCTATGGACTGCCGGGAAGACTCCATACAGGTCCCAACATTGATGATGCCGCTTATTCCATTGCTGACAGCCCGTTCAATGACCGCCGCCTGATCGTCCGTATATTTTTCATCATCAATATGCGCATGGGAATCAAATAGCATAACCGCCACCTACTTTACTTTGCTGCCGGGCGGCATATCGGGAGCCGTTGCCAGGGTCAGTTTTTCACCGTCAGAAGCAGCCAGTACCATCCCTCTTGATTCAATGCCGCGAATCTTCGCCGGTTTTAAGTTTACAATCATAACCACATTTTTACCCACCAGTTCTTCCGGCGTGTAATGTTTGGCAATACCGGACACAATGCTGCGCTGTTCGGAACCCAGGTCAACCGTCAGCAGCAGCAACTTATCCGCTCCCTTGACCTTTTCTGCCGCCAGCACCTTGGCGACCCGCAAATCCAGCTTGGCAAACTCATCAATGGTAACCTCCGGTATAGCCGGAACTGCTTCTACTGTTTTCTTTACTTCGACGTGAGCAGCCGCTTTTCCTGCTCCGTTATCGGCAGTCTTGATTTCAATCCGGGGGAAGATGGGTTCAGGATGGGCGGCAACCTGTGTGCCGGAAGGGAGCAAACCCCATTCTTTAGCCATTTCCAACGTAACCTCGGTAAAATCTCCCACCAGACCCAACTGGCTGTATATTTTAGGCGCGGTCAACGGCATAAAGGGAGAAATCAAAATAGCAACAATTCTGAGCGTTTCCGCCAAATTATATAAAACAGTATCAAGACGTTCTTTTTTTGCCGGGTCCTTGGCCAGTGCCCAGGGCCCGGTTTCATCAATGTATTTATTCGTGCGGCTGATCAGGGCCCACACTTCCTTAATCGCTCCGTTAATATCAAGCTGCTCCATCATAGCCTGATAGGACGACACGGTCTGTTTTGCCAAACTAATCAGCCCGTCATCAATGGCTTCCGTCACATGGCTGTTTTGCACCACACCGCCATTGAACCGGTGAATCATATTCAGGGTCCGGTGTAGCAAATTGCCCAAATCATTGGCAAGGTCGGAATTGATACGGTTGATAAGCGCGTCCCGCGAAAAATTGCCATCCATGCCCAGGTTGATTTCCCGCAGTAAAAAATAGCGAATGGTGTCGGCGCCGAATTCGTCGATTAAAGCCACCGGATCGATAACATTGCCCTTTGACTTGGACATCTTATCACCTTCAACTACCAGCCAGCCATGGCCATAAACTTTCTTCGGCAGGGGAACGCCCAGCGCCATAAGAATGACCGGCCAGATAATCGAATGGAACCGGACAATTTCCTTGCCGACCAAATGGATGTCGGCAGGCCAGTATTTGGCAAACTTCTCCCGGTCGTGCATATAGCCGGCAGCCGTAATATAATTCGTTAGCGCATCAAACCAGACATATACTACATGTTTAGGATCAAACGGCACCGGGATCCCCCAATCAAAGGTTGTCCGGGATACGCACAAGTCCTCCAGTCCGCCTTTAATGAAATTAATCATTTCGTTACGGCGGGAGGTCGGTTGAATAAAATCAGGGTTTTCCTCAATAAATTGGAGCAGCCGGTCCTGATATTTGGACATACGGAAGAAATAGCTTTCCTCACCCAACAGTTCTACCGGCCGGCCGCAGTCGGGGCATTTGCCGTCCTCTAACTGCCGCTCTAACCAAAAGGTTTCGCAAGGGGTACAATACCAACCCTCATAGGAAGCTTTATAAATATCACCCTGGTCATAAATTTTCTGAAAGATCGCCTGCACCACTTCCCGATGACGCTTTTCTGTCGTGCGAATAAAGTCATCATGGGAAATATGAAGCTTCTGCCATAAATTCTGAAAAGACGCCACGATTTTATCTACATAGGCAATCGGGGTTACCTGTTCCTCCTGTGCTTTACGCTGAATCTTTTGTCCATGTTCATCGGACCCTGTCAAGAAGAATACATCAAAGCCCGCCAGCCGCTTATACCGTGCGATGGCGTCAGCCACCGTAGTACAATAGGCATGTCCGATATGCAACCGGTCACTGGGATAATAAATCGGGGTGGTGATATAAAACGTTTGTTTCTCCATCGTAATCCTCCTTAATCAACCTATAAAATTTACCCGCTAAAAAGCGAAAATTCGACTTCCATATGCTTTATTTTTTACCAACAAAATACAACATCTAATTTCCAATTATAGTAATCGTATTCCAGCTTGTCAAATCACTTTTCCACTATAATATGAGTTTATTCGACAAAAACAACCGTCTTTTGACGACATCATTCGACTTTTCATGGTAAATATATTTTTATATGGAAAAATAAGGTTGACAGCTATTGTAATATTTGGTATGATTTAGTCAGACAAGTTTTGTCGAATAATGTTGTATTTGAGAGGGGAATTTTCAATTATGAAATCAACAGGAATCGTACGCAAAGTGGACGAGTTAGGAAGAGTTGTCATTCCTATCGAACTGAGACGCACACTAGATATAGAAGAAAAAGACGCTTTGGAAATTTATGTAGACAGCGACCGGATCATTCTCCGGAAATACGAGCCTTCCTGCGCTTGTGTATTCTGCGGCAATGCGGACGAAGTAACCGTTTTTAGAAACAAAAACATCTGCAAGGAATGTCTAACCGCCATGACAGAAAAAGCCATTTAACGCTTTTTCCTGGGACAAGTACTTACGCCAGTTTGGGTCCCCATGTTTTCGCTCAGGAGACCGCTGCCGGTCAGTAGCCGTCAGTGGTCCTTTAGTTCAATGACAGCCTGGTATACCTCACGCTTAGGAAGTCCCAATTCAGATGCCACCAGTCGGATGGCATCTTTTTTATTTTTACCGGAGCGGATTAATTGCTCCACATAGGAAACAGGCGACAGATTTTCTTGCCGACTTTCCGTTTCTCCGGTAGCCGGACATCCTTCCACAACAAGCGTAAATTCTCCCCGGGGAGACTGCTGTGTAAAGTATTCCACCAGACTCTGCAAATCGCCGCGCACAAACTCCTCGAATTTTTTGGTAAGTTCCCGGGCGGCAACCGCCCGGCGGCTGCCAAAAGCCGCTTGCAATTCTGCCAGCGTCGCCATCAACCGATGCGGCGATTCATAAAATACCATCGTGCAGGAATGTGCCGCCCAGCGGCCTAATAACTCCTGCCGTTTCTTTTTTGTCTTGGGCAAAAAACCGAGAAAGGTGAACGCCGTGGTATCCAGTCCGGAACAGACCAGCGCCGACAATGCCGCATTGGCTCCCGGTACCGGTATAACCAAAATACCCTGCTCAATCGCCAATCTGGCCAAATCGACACCGGGATCGGAAATTCCGGGCATACCGGCATCACTGACAGCGGCAATATCCTCGCCGTTAAGCAGGCGGGCGACAAGTTCCGGTCCTCTTTGCTCCTTGTTGTGCTCATGATAGCTGACTAGCGGCGTATGAATATCAAAATGGCTAAGCAGTTTCCTGGTATGTCTGGTATCCTCGGCGGCGATGACCGTCACCTCTTTCAGAGTGCGGACCGCCCGGTAGGTCATATCCTCCAAATTGCCAATCGGGGTGGCGCATAAAAAAAGTCTGCCGTATTCTCTAGTCATCTAAGCATTTGCCTGCCTTCCTTAACTGCCATTTGCCGGATTTCTTTCGGATAATATTGCAACAGGTCCTCCGTATAGCTGCCGTCACTTTCATAGACAATGAGCGGCGGCAGTACCTCCAGGCCTGGTCTGGCACCGCGGATGCCTTCCACCAGCAGCATATTGGGCCCTTTGTTCAGATGAGGATGCACCAGTTGCAACCGTTTTGGCTCCAAACCGGCGGCCCCCATAACGCTGAGAATTTCTGCCATCCGTTCCGGCAGATGCACCATGGCGAAACGGCCCCGATATTTTACCAAATAACGCGCCGCCGCCACAACATCCTGCAGCGTAGCTGTAAGTTCATGACATGCCCGGGCAATCCCTGCCTGGGGACTGATGTAGCCGCCACCAACCGGCCGGTAAGGCGGATTGGCAATGACCACTTCATATGCACCGGCCACCAGCACACCCTTTAGCTGCCGAAGATCGCCCTGTAAAATAGTAACCTTATCCTGCAGGTGATTCAGAGCCACACTGCGCGCCGCCCTTTCCGACATTTGACAATCAAGCTCAATGCCGGTTACGGAACCAACGTCCCGGGTGGTAAGTAAAAGTGGCATCACGCCGGTTCCCGTACCCAAGTCGACCACCCGGTCACCAGGCCTTAGCATCACAAAATGCGACAATAAGACGGCATCTAAAGAAAAACAAAATTCATCAGGATGCTGAATAATTTTCAAACCATTGATGCCAAGATCATCCAGTCGCTCTTTGGGCTGCAACCAGTCTTTATGCTCCATTCGTTTCTTTTTCCACCACATCTTCCCATGGCACATCAACGGTTTTACCGTCAGTCAGGACTACGGTAGCCAGCTTTTTATTATGGTTAATAGCCACCACCTTACCCTCACCTTCAATCGTAACTACGTCAACACCCACAGGTGGCGGCGTAATCTTCTTGCTGGAAGAGCTGTAGCGGTCACTTTCATATTTCAGACAACACATCAAGCGCCCGCAGATGCCGGAAATTTTAGTCGGATTGAGCGATAAATTCTGGTCCTTGGCCATCCGGATGGATACCGGCTCAAAGTCTCCCAGAAATGTTGCGCAGCATAAAGGACGCCCGCAACAGCCAATCCCGCCCATCATTTTGGCTTCATCTCTGACGCCAATCTGCCTAAGTTCAATGCGGGTACGGAAAACTGAGGCCAGATCCTTAACCAGTTCTCTAAAATCAATACGGCCGTCAGCGGTAAAATAAAATATGATTTTATTTACATCAAAAGTATATTCTACATCAACCAGATTCATCGGCAGGCCATGGGCCGCGATTTTTTGGCTGCACAAGGTAAATGCTTCAACTTCCTTGGCCCTATTTTCTTTTACCTTTTCCTTATCGGCCTCCGTCGCCTGACGTTGAACGGTTTTTAACGGCGCAACAATATCCTTGTCGGCCACTTCCCGCACCCCAATAACAATTTCTCCATATTCCAGCCCTCTGGCCGTCTCGACAATCACATGATCACCGGCAGCCAGCTTAAAGTGTCCGGGATCAAAATAATATATTTTTCCTGCTTTCTTAAATCGCACTCCCACTACTACTTGCAAAATGCTGTCCTCCTTTCATCATTTCCATTATATGAATCAATAAAGCTTCCAGGACTAAACGAATATTGCCGTTACCCGTCAAGGCTCTTTCCGCCTGGCGAATTCGTCCAAAGGCCGCCAGCAAGGCCGTCTCTTCCCAGTAAAGAGCCTGTTCAGCCAATTGGCCGGCCAGGTCTATGTTAAACAGCAGGCTTTGCTCCCGGTTGACCCGGTATACTAATATATCCCGCAGCAGCAAAGTCACATAGTGCAAAAGCTCCAGCACATCCTGCCTTGTATACTTCTCCAATTCCTCCGGTAAAGTCCAAAGGGCTTGTCCCCTGCTATCCGTCAGAGCGGCTACCAGGGCAAACGCCTGGTCGCGGATCCGCAAACCGTCCGGCTCCAGCAGCCCCAGTGCCGTACCCATTTTACCGTTTCCTAACCGCACAGCTACTTCTGCCTCTCTGGCCGGATATCCCTTCGCTACCAGTGCCGCCAGCAACTCTTGCCAGGGCTGAGCCTGAAACCCAACAGTCAGGCAGCGGGATATAATCGTATCCAGCAGCATTTGCCGTCTGGCGGTCACTAAGATAAACACAGCGTGTCCCGGCGGCTCCTCCAGAACTTTTAACAGGCTGTTTGCCGCCTGAGTTGTCATTTTATCCGAATTTTCAATAACCACAACGCGCCGATCGCCTAAATAAGGCACCAAGGATACCTGATGCTGCAACGCCCTGATTTGTTCAATGCGGATACTGGCCCCTTCCGGACGGATCAGGCTGAAATCCGGATGATTGTTCTGGGCAAACTGCCGGCAGGACGGACACCTGCCGCAAGGCTTGTCGGCCGACTCGCATAGCAAGGCGGCGGACAAAACCCCGGCCGTAAGCATTTTCCCGACCCCCTCGGGGCCGGCAAACAACAACGCGTGGGGCATTCGGTCCGCCTGCAGCATCGCCCGCAAGTTTGCAATTGTCACCGTATGACCAATAATGCTATCCCAGTTCAAAGTTTGTTCATCCTTACATATATAAATCTACCAGCATGCCGCGAATCGCATCCTGTTTAGCCATAATATCCAGCTGGCGCTTCTGCCCCTGCCGTACATCCTCCGCCAGTTCTTCCAGCGTGGAATCCACCTTTTTTATAATGGTATATACCTTCTGCCGCCCATAGCGATCCCAGCCGGCCTGAGATTTCAGGCTGTACATATTGCCTACCGCTTCGCCAATAAAATTCCGGACCAATTCACGGTACGTCTTAAGCTCAGAGTAGGTGGGCACTTGTCCCAGCCGCTTTCCCTGCTCGGTAATCTGCTCAAGTAGTGCATTCAGCCGTTCCTTAGACTGCCCATCCTGTATTTTCAATAGATCAGAAGCAAAATGGCCATCCGTTTTTTCCGCCTTCCCCCCGGTATCGCGCTCGGTTACAGGAAGTGGATTGCCTGTTCCCATCTTATTAATTTTCACAAAAGAGCCTGCCTTTCTTCTAGCTAATACCAAAAACGGTGTACATACTTTTATTCATTATAATTATAATTGTTTTATTTAAAATAAGCAAACCATCCGCTCAGCCGGGGTTATCGGCACCGGTCAGCAATCCGGCCACCCGGGCATACACTTCCTCGTGAATGTCATCAATGCTTCTTAACGTTTCATCCTTTACACACGATACGATCTGCCAGCCATAACGTTCGGCAATTTGCCGGTAACAGTCATAACAGCGCGTCAGGTAAGCCTGGTCCTGTTCATGAATATCCTTTTCAGCAAAGCCCGCCTTGCTGGCCCGTTCGGCCAGCAGCTTTTGGCTGTAGGCAGGCGGCATATCCAGCAAGATAACCGCATCAGGCACGGGCAGTCCCATTTTGACAAACTCAAAATCCCACAGCCAGTCCAGAAAGCTCCCCCTGGCCGCCGCATCGGCAAGCTTCACCGCCTGATGCACCATATTGGAAGTGGTGTAGCGGTCGCATACTACAATCCCCCCGGCCTTTAAAAAGCCTTCCCAGTCTGCCTTGTAGGAGGCAAAACGGTCCACCGCATAAAAGGTGGATGCCGCATAGGGATTGACTGCTGCCGCATCCCGTCCGAAATGTCCCTGCAGGTACATTTTTATCAGCGCCGAAGACGGGCTTTGATAATCGGGAAATTCTACTTTTCTAACCCGGCGGCCTTCCTGTTCCAGCCGGCGGCAGAGTTTTGCCGTCTGCGTCGCTTTGCCGCAGCCGTCACCGGCTTCGATAATAATCAGTTTTCCTGTCATTTAGTCCACCACTTTTATTGTTTTTAGCGTATAGTCTTCCGGGCCGGAAATATGAAGTCCCGCCGCCTGAAGCTGTGTGCAGTAGTCGATAATATCCTGCGAAATCCGTTCGCCCGGACATAAAAGCGGTATGCCCGGCGGATAAAATGTAACAATTTCGGCGCAAACAAACCCGGCCGACTGCTGGAACGGTACCATGCAGGTATTGCCAAACAGCGCATCCCGCGGCGATAAAACTCCTTCCGGCGGTGCCGGGTAACGAGTGGCGGCATAGACATCTTCCATAGCGGCAAAATCACTTTTGCCTGAATAATGCTCCGCCATATCCCGCAAGGCCCGCACCAGCGTCTGCACTTCCAGTTCACCGTCGCCCAGCGTGATCAGGAACAATACATTATACATATCGGAAAGCTCTACCTGAATATTGTACTTATGACGCAATATCCGTTCGGCTTCGGCCCCTTGCAGGCCCAGGCCCTTGACAGTTACCGTAACTTTAGTCGGGTCGATACTGTGCACTCCGGGATTGCCGATTTTTTCCCGGCCAAAGCAATACAGCCCCGGAATTTTATTAATTTCGCTCCGTGTCCACTCTGCCAGTTTGATCGCCCGGTTTACCAAATCATAGCCCTGGGTTGCCATTTGCATCCGGGCAACATCGAGCGAAGCCAGCATAATATAGTTAGGGCTGGTCGACTGGACCAGCTGGAGCATGGATTTCAAGTGCGGCACCCGGATGCGCCCCTCCCGGCAGTGCACAATAGAGCACTGGGTCATGGCACCAATAATTTTATGTGTACTCTGAGCGCACATATCGGCACCGGCATCCAGCGCCTGAACCGGCAGACAGTCGCCAAATTTCAGATGCGGTCCGTGCGCCTCGTCAACCATAACCACCATACTGTGGGCATGTACAATATCAACGATCTTTTTAAGATCGGTAGCTACCCCATAATAGGTAGGATTGATAATCAGAACACCCTTGGCCTCAGGATGCAGTTGCACCGCCATCGCTACCGTTTCCGGCGTAACTCCCATTGCCAGGCCCAGCTCGCTGTCCACCTCCGGTTGCATAAACACAGGAATGGCACCGCTTAAAATAATGCCGCCGATAATCGAACGATGAGCATTTCGTGGCACGATAATCTTGTCCCCCGGTCCGGCCACCGCCAAAATCATGGCATAAATACCGCCGGTAGTGCCGTTGACCACAAAAAAGCTATGGTCGGCCCCGTATAACTGAGCGGTCAAATCCTGAGCTTCCTTGATACAACCATGGGGCTCGTGCAAATCATCCATATCTTCCATTAATGCCAAGTCCAGCGCTAAGGTAGCTCTCCCCAATATGTTTTCCAGGACGGGATGCATACCCTTGCCCTGTTTATGTCCCGGTGTATGAAAAGGCATAACGCCATCGGCCACATATTTTTGCATGGCTTTCAATAACGGTGTATCTGTCTGTCTGGAGTACATCCAATCCCCCCGAACATTGTTAAAATTTGGCTAATAGTCTTTCTCGAATATTATATCCTATTTTATTACGCTAATGTTAGAAAAAAATGAATTTAACGCAATTTCTTTTCCCTTTCGGCAAAGCAAGCTAAAAAATAAAAAAGTGAGTACTCACAATTCTGTAAGAACCCACTTTATCAATTATTCTACTATTGAACGTCAATCTGATGGGCCAGCCGGAACTCCAGCATAATCCGCGTCCGTTTAACACCAATCAGCAGGGAAGATGCATTCCGGCTAATCACGCGAACCAACGCACCGGTTGTCAATCCCATATCAAGCAGACGGATACGATGATCACCGCAATGTCTTATATCAACTACTTTAACTTCCTGTCCGGGACTTGCCATAGTCAGCGGCATATGAGTATCCTTCCCTTCTTAAGCTCCTTCAAGCTGAATCATGGATGCTTCCGATTTACGCAAGGATAAGTTAAACCCTTTTACCTTGATTTCAATCGGATCGCCCAAGGGGGCAAATTTCAACACCGTAATATTGGCACCGGGGACAATTCCCATATCCACAATCCGACGGTAAACAGGTCCGTTGCCTTTTACCTTGACAACAACTCCCTGTTCGCCAGGCTTCAACTCGCTCAAATGCTTAGACATACCGCACTCCCCCTACTTCCTCTATGATAACCATGAATATGATATTCATTATCAACTGAACATATATATTATAAACAAAATGTCCCACCCGTGTCAACAGGCCGGCCCATAAAATTAATCATAAAATAGCGTCTGCTCAATAGGGCCTACTTTTTAACCGATAAAATTAAACTAACCGTGGCGCAGCCGTCAATCCTTCCATTTGTCCTGTGCGAAAAATCAAACGGAGCTGCCGTAATATTTCTATCACGGCAGCTCCGTTGGGTTAGAGCGTGTCTATTTAATTACATCGACACCCATATACGGACGCAACGCTTCCGGGACAACCACCGAACCGTCATCCTGCTGGTAGTTTTCCAATATGGCGGCTACCGTCCGGCCAATAGCCACACCGGAACCATTCAGCGTATGCACAAACTCAGGTTTGGCCTTTGGTTCGCGACGGAACTTGATATCCGCCCGGCGGGCCTGGAAATCTTCAAAGTTCGAGCAGGAGGAAATTTCCCGATATTTGCCAAAGCTCGGCAGCCATACCTCCAGGTCATAGGTCTTAGCTGAGGAAAAGCCCATGTCGCCGGTACACAGCAAAACAACACGATAAGGCAGGCCTAGCAGTTGTAAAACCCGTTCGGCATTATTGGTAAGCTTCTCCAGCTCCTGGTAGGAATCTTCCGGTTTGCTGAACTTAACCAGTTCCACTTTATTAAACTGATGCTGGCGAATAAGGCCTCGCGTATCTCTGCCGGCGGCACCGGCTTCAGCCCGGAAACAGGCACTGTAGGCCGTATAGCATAACGGCAGGTCTTTACCGTCCAGAATTTCCCCACGATGCAAATTGGTAACAGGCACTTCGGCGGTGGGGATCAGATAATAGTCCAACCCTTCCAGCTTAAACATATCCTGTCCGAACTTGGGCAATTGTCCTGTTCCGGTCATACTGTCCTTATTGGCAATAAAGGGCGGAAAAAATTCGGTATAACCATGCTCACCGGTATGTAAATCCAGCATGAAGTTGATCAGCGAACGCTCCAGGCGGGCTCCCAGTCCCCGGTAAAAAGTAAACCGCGCACCGGTTACCTTGCCGCCCCGCTCAAAATCCAATAAGCCGAGCTTCTCACCAATCTCCCAGTGAGCCTTGGGTTCCGTGGCAAACTCACGGGGCGTTCCCCATCGGCGAATTTCCTGGTTCGCCGTTTCATCAGCGCCGATCACTACCGATTGATGGGGGACATTGGGAATATTCATAACAATATCGCTAATGGCACTTTCCACTTGCTTTACCTGGCCATCCAATACCGCAATCCGATCGCCTACAGCCCGCATCTCAGCCACCAGCTCGTCGGCATTTTCCTTGGCCTTTTTCAGCTTGCTAATTTCCTGCGATACAACATTTCTTTTATTTTTGAGACTTTCGACCTCGCTTAACAGTTCACGGCGCTCTCTTTCCAAAACAATAAATTGGTCTAAATTCATTGCAGAAGCACGGTTTTGCAAAGCTTGCAGCACGGTTTCCGTGTTATCACGGATAAACTTGATATCCAACATTGTTACCCCTCCTAAAACAAAAACTCTCGCCATTGGTAGGGACGAGAGCCTATTCCCGCAAACGGGCGCCGCCATAACCGGCATTCAAAACATGCTATGTAACCGCTCGTAATGTAAGAATATTCTATCCTAATACATTCTACAATATACGCCAAATATTGTAAAGTCTATTCCACCAGTACTTTGCATCTATTAGTGGTCTATAAACCCTAATTCTATAGTGTTCTCACGAGATCTTTTCCGCCTTATTTTGTTGTCGTCGGCTTACATATTTCCGATATGTGCGCCTCCTCCGCCTCGCAGGGCAAAAAATCTCTCGCAATTCATCCTATAGGCTTAGAGTTTACAGACCACTAGTCCCCGAACTGCAATATTTTCAGCGGCGGAAAATCTTTCGGCAAAAATCAGGAACCTTTGCATACACTTTATTAATTTGATGGATCACCGGGCAAGGAGGGCTTATATGCATTTCAAAAAAGTACTGGCCGTTTTTAAAATTGCCGCAGCCTATGCGGGCACCATCATTGGCGCCGGCTTTGCTTCCGGCCAGGAGCTGCTGCAGTTTTTCGTCGTCTACGGCGCCACAGGGCTTTGGGGCATCCTGCTGGCCGGCATTCTGTTCTCCCTGCTGGGCTATTGCATTCTGGAACTGGGCTACCGGCTGCGGGCCACCGGCTATCATCAGGTGTTATATCACGTATGCGGCCAGAAAATAGCCGTATTTTTTGACATCATCATTGCCGTATTTCTGTTTAGCGTGTTAACCATCATGCTGGCCGGCGCCGGAACCATGTGCGAGGACGTGTTTGCCCTGCCCCGCTTTTTGGGCTTAACCGCCATGGCCCTCCTCGCTTTCGGCACGGCCGTTTGCGGCATCCGCGGCATTACCTTCATTAATATGTGCATGCTACCGCTGCTGGCTTTATCTACTTTATCCGTAGGGCTGTACTCTATTATTTATCACGGCATTACGGCCGACCTGCTGGCCTACTCTATACCGGTCAGCACCTATGACCAGCCGCACTGGATTTTATCCAGCGTATTATATGTTTCCTATAACTTGATCATGGGTTCCACCGTGCTGGCCCCTCTGGGGCCGTTTATCCCCACCCGGCAACTACGGTTTTGGGGCAGCCTGACCGGCGGCTTTTTCATAACCCTGCTGGCCGGCTTTGTCGCCTTCATCGTCATGCTGCACTACCCCGATATTCTCAGTTATGAAATTCCCATGCTGCAAATTTCCAGCACTCAGCCCAGCATTAATTCCATCGCCTACGCCTGCATGTTTCTGACGGCCATGTATACCACGGCGGCCACCACGCTCTATGCCTGCGCCGACAAACTGCGCGTCACTTCAGGTCTGGGGCTCGGCAAGGCCGGTATACTGATTGCCGCCGCCAGTCTTTACTTGAGCCAATTTGGTTTTTCCACACTGATCTCTTTCGTGTTCCCTCTTGTCGGCTATCTGTCGCTTTATTTCATGTTTCGCCTCTGCTATATAGGCTTTTTATCCAAATAGACAATGGCGCTCAGTACGGCAATTAATCCTTCGCCGGTAGCCTTGGCTATCTGCCAGGGCTTGCCTGTGCAATCACCGGCGGCAAAAACACCGGGAATATTGGTCGACATGTCCCTGTTCACCTGGATGACCTCACCGTCCAAAGCCAAACCAGGCAGTACATTTTCCACCGGGTCGGACTGCCGTATGATGAAAATACCGCTGACCTTATGCTCCGCCTTATCGGTAACCAATTTTTCTACCTGCGTGTCACCCTCAATAAACCGCGGTCTGCCCGTCACAATCTTGACCTGGGACCGCAAAGCCGCCGGCTGTGGCCTGTACTGGGGGAGATAATACACATTGCGGCAGATCTCACCAAGAAACTCGGCCTCCGGCTCTCCCTCACTGGTATAGGATATGACAGCCACGTCTTTATCCTTATAAAACATGCCGTCACAGGTTGCACAGTAGCTGACGCCGCGCCCCAAAAAGCTTTTTTCCCCTTTAAACAGGGGCGTGCTCACCACGCCGGTAGCCAGAATGACCGTCCTCGCCTCATAGGTGTTAACCGGAGTCAGCAAAGTAAAGGCGTCGTCTCCCGGAAAAACAGTAACCACCTTTTCCTGGATCAAGGTGGGCTTCTGGGCCAGACAATGGGCCACGAACTGCTGCATCATTCCCTGCCCGGTAATCTGTGGCATGCCCAGATAATTATCGACAATATGGGCTTTTTGCAATTTTTCACTGTGATTCAAGTGTTCAAACAAAGCAACCTGCTTGTTGCGAACCCTGCCGGTCAAGGCTGCCGACAGACCTGCCGGACCACCGCCGATGACAGCAATATCAAACCGTTGTGTATCCATAAACTCCTCCTGGTTTATCAATTTAATGTGGGGTGATTAAAGTGTCGGATTATAACCATATACTTACGCGCGTGGCCTGTTTTCCTGTATTCTACTTGTTTTTTGCCGCCGGAACAATTGGCGGCGGCCTGCTCGGCCTTGGCCTGGGCATTGTCAATTACGAAACCGTCGGCCTGCTTGGCGGCGCCTTCATCGGCCTGTTCATCGGACTATTCCTTGGCCTATCCGCTCTAGTATTGGCCGTCATATTCAATCTGCTGGCCCCCTGCCTGGGCGGCATCCCGGTCAGTCTGGCACCACTCCCATCAAAACAAGAACAGTCCGGCCAGGCTCACACCGACGATATCTAATTTTAAGGCATTAGTACCTTATCAGCCTTAATCCAGTGGATACTGACGGTCTATGTCCCCCCTTCGTTATCGCCAGTCAGCATACTACCGGTATGCCTCCCTCCTCCGACTTGGGCTGTGAAACCTAGCCTCACCATGCTCCTACTGTTTTAAAACTGACAAGGTACTGGTTTTTTACCGCAATGAGAATTGTTCTTTATTACATATTATTTACGCAACACATCCCGTGAATCCTGCCGCTGCAAAAAATAAAAAACTGCTATAGTGAGAGTATATGCTCTTACTATAGCAGTTTTTTATTAGTGCTCCATCAACTCGGAAAGTACAATTCTTTACGGGTCCTTTTCCTTAAGACTTCGTTGTCGTCGGCTTACCTGCGAAAAATTGCCGCAAATTTAATTTTTACTTTCGAAGCTGTCCGAGCACTAAGGCGTGTCTTCAATCATTCCGTTAGTTTGAAGACACGCCCTAGTCACAGCTAATATTCTATTTCTTTGCTTCCAGCAGCGCCATTTTAGCCGCCTCAATAAATTGTTGATACGATATGGTCGCCCCGGAAATGGCATCTACCTTGGCCAGCTCCTGCACCTGCAGCAGTTGCTCCGCATAAGCGGTATTTGCCTTTACGGCAGTTTGCGCTTTCTGGTAAAAAGCCGGATTTTCAACCTTACCGTTGGTTTTTCCATAGTCGGCTCCCTTGAGTTTCCCCTCCGAATCGACACCGACATAGTTTACCGAAACAATTTTGTGATCTTTAATCGAAATGGCAATCCGGCCTTTTCCCATCGAATCATCGGACGAACTTTCCCCCGTATACGACCCGTCTTTCGCGTCGGATAAATCACAACAAGGCGCTTTCTTAGACGAAGCGGTGTCTTTCACGGCAACATCGGTGGCCGGTTGCTGCCCGCAGCCGGCTAAAAACTGCGCCGACAAGGTCCCGGCCAGCATCAGGAGGGTATATTTCTTATTCAGCTTCATACCGCCCGGTTCACCCCGCTTTTCACAATACGGCCATGGTCCATAATAATGGCCCGCTCCGCTTCGGCGCCGACTTCCGGCGCATGGGTAACAGTCAAAATCGTATGGCCTTCATCATGCAGTTCGTGAAAGATCTGCATAACCAGCTTTTCATTTGCCTCATCCAGATTACCTGTCGGCTCATCAGCCAGAATCAACACCGGATAATTGATCAGAGCGCGGGCAATGCATACCCGTTGCTGTTCGCCACCCGACAACTGGCTCGGCAGATGCGCGGCGCGGTCTTCCAGCCCGACCCGGGCTAGGGCGGCCAGCGCCTCCTTTTTGTCCGGTATGCTGTGATAGTACTGGGCAACCATAATATTTTCCACAGCCGTAAGATAAGGAATCAGATGGAACTGTTGAAATACCATACCGATTTTATCACGACGCAGCGTAGTAAGCTGCCGGTGGCTAACCTCGGTCAGATCAACCCCATCCAGAATGACCGAGCCGGCTGTAGCTTTATCCATACAACCGATGATATTCATCAAGGTTGTTTTCCCTGAGCCGGAAGGCCCCATCACTGCCAGCCATTCTCCTTTTTCCACCGTCAGATCAACATTATTTACAGCCAATACTTTGCCGCCATAGGCCATTGACACATTTTTCAATTCCAATAAGCTCATGAAAATCCTCCTTATTCACCACGCAAAACAGTGGCTGGCTCAACATTTGTAGCAATGCGTACCGGCAAGAGACTGGCCGCTCCGGTTACGGCAATGGACAGCAAAACGGAAAGCACCGCAATGAGCGGCACAAAAGCAATCGGCCGGTTAAACACCTGCAAGCTGACGCTTTGGGCAAACAAATAACCGAGACCACTGCCAAGCAGCCCCCCGAACAGCCCCAACACACAGCCTTCACCGAGGAACTCCAAAATGATATGGCGGTTTTCCGCCCCCAGGGCTTTCTTCAAGCCGATTTCCTTGCGCCGTTCCGTAACAACAGCCATCATGGTCGTTGCCACACAAATCAACGTAAGCAGCAAAACAACCACTGTAACTAACAGCACCAGGGCCTGCAATTTACTTAAAACAGTTTCTTCCGAACTGGCAATTTGCTGGACAAGCTGCGGTTCCACGGCAGGAGTTTTTTGGCGAATCTCCTGCTGAATGCTTGCCAAACCGGCGCCGTCGGCAACAACACTGAGTTGCACAAGACTAATTTGTTGCGGTTTTTGCAATAACTTTTGCAACAGGCCAAGCTCCATGAACGCAAATTGTTCTTCTTTGCCGCCCGTATGGACAATACCGGAAACAACCAGTTGCACTTCCGGCAATTCCGCTCCGCCATTTACAACAACGGTCTGGCCCGGTTTGATGCCCATCTGCTGAGCGATTTCATCGCCAATCAGAATTTCCTGCTTGCCCGGTTCGGGCCAGGTCCCGTTGATCTGCCAATATGGGCTGACCTTTTGCAGCATCGAAAAATCAGTGCCTCCTGTAAAAACAGGTTTTTCGTTAATCTTTACCCGTTCATACAAAAAGGGGGCCATGCCGACAATTTCATAACCGTTCAACAGTTTGCCAACTTCCTGCACCGTCGCCTCCGGCAATACCGTATGATCTTGCCCCGGCAATAGCAGCAGATTGGCCCCATAAGCCCGGAATTCCCGGCCCAGTTGCTGTGGGACTTCATTATAAACGGTAATCATACCGGAAATAATCGTCGCTCCCACGGCAACGGCCAGCAGCGCAATCAGCATGCGGGAGCGCCGGCGCAGCAGTGCGTTAACAACCAAGATAGCGTACATCTTATACTTTTTAATCATTTCTCCTTACCTCCCGTGCAGTACAATAGCCGGACGCAAGGATAACAGCATGCGAATGGCCGGCAGACTTCCCAATAACAGTACGAAGGCCATGAGCACGGCAATGATCGGAATTACGGCCAGATTCACCGCAATGCTTGAGCCGAATACGGTATGGCCGATAATTTGCGCAAACCCAAGTCCCATAAAATACCCCACTGTACCACCAATAATACCGGCAATAAAAATTTCCGTCAGTACCAACAGGACCACAGCCAGGTCTGTCGCTCCCATGGCCTTCAGTAGGCCAAGTTCGCGGCTCCGTTCCATAATATTGGCACTTACCAGATTGGAAACCCCCAGAGCCGAACTTAAAAGGCTTAACGCAGTAATGAGCAGCATCAGCAGTTGGGTCTTATCCAGAATCTTCCCTTCCGACTCGGCAATTTGCCGGACCGGATGAGCCACCGAATTCTTCACGACTTCCTCAATCTGAAAAGCAATGGAGCTTACATAGGCCGTACAATACCAGATTTCATATTCTTTTAACGACAGGCTTTTCGGGTTGGCGGCGGCTTTCCGGGCCAGCTCATTCTCCGGTGTGGTAACCGCACTGACTTCGATTTGATCGATTTTCCCCACTAAACCCGCAAGCTTCTGTACCAAAGCCAACGGCGCCAAGATCTCCTCTTCTTCCACGCCGCCACCGCTTACGATTCCGCTCACATGCAGCGCTTCCGTTTTGCCGTTTGCTTCATATAAGATATCGGTGCCAGGCTGAACACCCAGCTCTTTGGCCAGCTTTTGCCCAACCAATACTGAATTTTCCTGTTGCTCATCGGGCCACGCCCCATCAATTCTCCACCACGATTTTAAATATTTTTCTCCGGTCGAAATATATTCTCCCGTAGGTAACAGCATGCCATGGTCGAACCAGGTGCCATGAATGCTGACCTGGCGGCCATCTTGCAGCGCTAAGGAAGCGTTGAGCTGCGGCGCAAAGGCAACAATATTATTCGTCCAAAAAATCGTCTTAATCTTGCCGACATCGGCTTCCTCCAGATACTCCCGGTGCGCCGTTGTCGTATCCAGCCCATACACATCTTTCAGTACGGAAGAGTTCTTCGGCGTTACCGTAATATTCGCCCCATAGGCCTTCAATTCCTGATTTACTTTCTCACCCACATCGAACATAACATTCAACATGGCCGCAGCCAGCGATACGCCCAGTGCTACGGTAAGCGCCACCAGCAGCAGCCGGCGTCCCTGCCGTACGACGGCCCCTTTCACCATTTGCCAGAACAAATCGTTTCACTCTCCTTTCACGCCGCCTTATCTAAAACGCTTGCGCTCCTGTTCAAGACTGGCTTGCGCGATGCTGATCCGGCCGTTATCCACTTTGTATTCAAGCGGAATCGGATTGCAGCCGCCGCGCATCCCGATAGTAGCCTTATTCATCATCACTTCGCATAATTTGCAGATAACCTGGCCATCCTTTTCATAGTAGCCGGTAGGACCGCATATTTCGCAGGCGTCCAGACCTACACCATAAGCCGAACCGCCCTTTTGAATGACGATGAACCGTACCATCTCGCCGCCTGAGGCTTTATACACATAACGGTGCAAATGTCCGTCGCCGACTTCCGACAAGGGTACTTCCACCTTACCGTCAACCGCATTGATTGGCAGTGCCGGCACCAACTCCACCGTTTTATTGGCATACACGCTGCCGAAGCTGGAGGAAAACACCATAAAAGCTAAACAGAAAACGGTGGCGGTTCCCCAACGCAGTTTATGCTGCGCTTGCATGAGAATCTTGCGGTATTGAGCCGGATTGGCATCGGCCGGACGTTCCGGCTTCTTCTGTAAAAACAAGGTTAGAGGTACTAGCAACGTAACAAAGAACACGACAAAAATAAACCAGGACTGCCGGTCAATCAGCGGCGCCATAATTTGCATCAAGACACCGCCCGGCAAAAACTGACGGGCCATCAGAATCTGAGTTATAAAAATGATCTGCTGTAAAAGAATAGCTACCATTTGTACGGTAAATACAAACAGCAACCGGCGATAATATAATGCGGCTGCCGCCTGGTGTACCAGATAACCGACGAGCACCGCCAGGCCGATGCCACAAACAACTCCCAGCGATTTCATTAATACGGTCAGCGTAAAATAATCGCCCACCGCGGTAATGACAATATTTACCGGCAACAGCCAGATTTCCATCCCATGATACCAAAATAGAGCAATCACTACCGCTAAAATAGATACTTTCAGTTTTTTTTCTACCTGAACTGATTTCTCCTGATTTTTCCGAAAGAAAAGTGCTAATAAGCCAAGCTCGCCAAGGATGGCAATGCAAACAGCAATCCCTTCAAAAACTTCCCGGCTCACCGCATTACGTGTGCCGACCTTTACCGCAATAATAAAGACAGAACCCCAAAACCCCCACGAAAGAGCACGCCAGAAAATGTTTTTATACTCGGCAACCTTCATCCGCAAAAGAATGGCCAGTAAAATCCCCAGCGGCACAGCTAACGCAACACCCTGCTCCATCACCGGGATGAACTGTTGTAAAAAGGTTTGTATCATAAACACTATTCCTTTCCATGAAAAAAGTCCTGTCCGCCAAAGGTCTGTTGAAACAAACCTTCGCCGGACAGGATACTGATTTCTTCATTTATACCCGTTTACCAATGTCTGGGCACATAGTTGAAGGTCCAGTGCATAACAACCGGTTTTTCCCAGAAACGGCCTTCCACACCGGTTTCTTTATCTACATGCAGACCATAATTCATCCGTTGCGGGCTCTCAAAGGTAAATTCGCAATCATATGTACCGGCGCCCAGCATTTTGATATTTGCTCCATAGTGCGGGCCATCATCGGCATTCATCGGCATAAATACGCCTTCCAGCGTTTGTCCGGTTTCTTTCTTAGTCATTTTATAATGCACGGTCAGATAAGGAATCCACTCGCCAACACCAAAACCTGTATTATTGCCTTCAGTTGCATGAATATCTGTTTCCATGTGAATATCGGACTTATCAGGATCAAGCATCATGCCTGCCGGTTCCATTTGAATCGGTTGGAAGTAGACGAGAGCCACTTTAAAATGTTCATTCACCGCTTCCTTCTCATCCCCGATGGGATATTCCTGGAACCCGTCTGCCGAAACAATTCCGCTGAAGGAAAAGAACGTAGCAAAAGCTGCACAAATAGTAAGTAACATTTTTAACTTTTTCATAGTCAACCGATACACTCCTTTTTACGTTTAAATAGTTTTTTCCAAAGCTTTGCTTTGGTATTTTCTATAATAGACAGTACCTGCAGCAGCACATAACAGGAACACCTGAACCGCCAGGGTCTCATAGGTTGGATAAATCCCTAAAAGATCAATGCTCGGAATCGGAATTCCTTCCACAAGAGTCATGCTGACAATACCTCCTTCCTGCAATTCTCCAATGCCGCTGCCGGCAAAGCTTATAGCCAGGACGAACATAAAAATACTGGTGCCGATAAAAAACGGCCGTAAAGGAATCCGCAAAGTGCCATAACGGACAAGTGCGAAAATAATGGCTAAAGCCACACAGCCGGCAAGGAAGCCCATCCAGATCATTTCCACATCGCCGGCGGCGCTATTAAACAGAGCCTGATAAAACAGTACCACTTCCGCCCCTTCCCGGTAGACCGCCAGAAAGGCGGCAAACCCGAGAGCCTTGGCCTTGCCACTGCTGAGTGAAGCCTTGACCATACCCTGAATATACGTGTCCCAGGCTTTGGCGTTCGTTTTTCCACCCATCCAAAAGCTAACCGACAGCAACACAGCCGCCGCCACCAACACGGTTATGCCCTCCATAATTTCCTGGTTAGCTCCCGCGCCAAACTCTTTAGTCAGTAAGTTAAACACGTAGGCGGTAACAAAGCTGGCGATGATCGCCGCAATGGAGGAGTTATAAACGGCATCAAGGTATTTAGCGTTGCCGGATTTCTGCAAATAAGCGATAATCGCCGCCAATACCAAAATAGCCTCGATCCCCTCCCGGAGAAGGATTAGAAACGCCGGCCAGAAGGATGCCCAGCCGCCTTGCGAAGCATGGCCTTCCAAGCTTTTCACATCATCATTGATCATTCCCACCAATACATCATTCGCGGCATGCAGCGCGGCGCTGTCAGCGCCTTCATTCATCATCTTTTTTATCCGGTAGAATTGATACTCTGTAAGATTTGCATTTTTCACCGCTACGGTAGTACGAATGGCTTTTTCCAAACCGTCTTTTTCGTAAACTCCGTAGTAAGCATCATTGACAGTCTTTTTTGCTCCTTCCAGGTCACCGGCATCATACATTTGCAATGCCGCTTTCATAGTTTCCTGAACGTGTCCGGCTACCTGTTCCCATTTGGGAGCTGCCTGAGCGGATGGCAGGATGGAGAAAAACAATAAAGCAAATAAAAGAATAATACCCTTTTTCACACTACCCACAACCTTCTTTTTATAATGATACTCATTATCAGTATTTTTTTAAAAAAAATTATTTTTTCTTAATAACATTAAATGGTATGGAAATAATTTTGGTACATTCCATCGGTCTGCCATTTTGATCCAGCGCCGCTTTGAAGGTCCAACGCCGAGCGGCCTCCATCGCCAGTTGATCTACCTCAGGTTTGCCGGAAGTAACGGCTATTTTGGTTTTAATAATTTTTCCATCTTTGCCGATGGTCGCAAAAACACTGACCCTGCCACGAAACTGGACATTGGCTGACGGCGGATAATAGTCCGTAATCAACTTTGGCGGCTGCCCCATCTGCACAGGCACGCTGTCTGCCGGTTCCTTAACAATAACAACCTTATCCAGCTTTTCCGGCTCTTCCGCCAGCTCCTGCAGTTTCGCAATCACCGGCTCATCCTGTTCCGCCAGAATCGGTGTCGTTTCCTCCTGCTCAGCCGGTGGCTGTTCAGGCTTTACCGGTTCAGGTGGTTTTTCCTCTTTTGGTTCAGGCGGTGGCAGCGGTGCCGCCACAGGTTGCTCTATCTTTTCTTCCGTAGCAACATCAACATTCTCCCATTCTATCGCCTGTACGGAATCAGGCGCCGCGACTGACTTCGCCTGCAAATGGGGAAGAATCAGGCTTCCCATCAGCCAAGCCGTCAGATGAAAGAAAAAAGCCAAGAGAAACGCCATCCGCCAATGAGTCGGATACTGCAAGGCAATTACCTCCCTTTCAACTCAGTCGCAATCGATACATGACGCGCACCGGACTGTTTCAGCGCATCCAAAACAGTCGCCATATCTTCATAAAAAGCTTTGCGGTCACCACGCAAAACGAATACCGTTTCCGAATCGGCCACCAAAGAGCTTCGAATTCGTTCAGCCAGATTTTCCACCGGCAGAGTATCCTTATCATAGACAATATCACCCTGCTCCGTGATGGTAATCGAAATCAAGTTCGGTTTTGTTTCTCTTTGCGCCGCCGCAGCCGCCGGCAAGTTCACCGGCAGCGTGTTAAGCTGCACCATATAAATGGTACTGACCATAAAAAAAACCAATACAAAGAGCATAATATCAATCATCGGGATAATCATGATTTTGGGCTGCTCAGCTATCCGATAATCACGCCGCATGGCCCTTATCTCCTTTTTTCCGCTTCAGCTCGGACAAAACAACAGCCGCTGCAAGATCCAAATCGCTGAGCAGCTTATCCAGTTGCTGGGAAAAATACGTATGTACCAACAGGGCGAAGATAGCCACACACAGACCGGTTGCCGTCGCAATCAAGGCTTCACCGATACCTCCCGTAATGGCCAGCGGCTGGCCTGCCTGCAAATTAAAAATACTGAACGAATCAATCATCCCGAATATCGTTCCCAAAAGGCCTAATAACGGCGCCATCGTTACCACCATGGATACGTAATTAAGCTTTGAGCGCAATTGCATGGCGGCTATCGTATAGGACGTATCCAAAGCAAGCTCAGCATCCTTCCCCTCACAAGCAGCGCTTACTCCAGCCTCGGCTAAAAAACCGGCCGCATGTCTTTCCTGTTGGAAAAGCTCCCGCAGTTTTTCTAACGAATGTTCCCGCAAAATACCGGGCAGCAATGTCAAAAAAGGCTGCAGCCCCGCCCGCGCCCGCCGGTAAAACAGAAACCGGTCAATGGCAATCGCCGCAACGCTCAATGAGCAGAGCAGCAGCAGATACATAACGGGACCGCCCTTTTGGAAAAGTTCTATACTGTTCAACCCTGAAACACCTTCCTTTTTAGTACAACTGTTTGCTGTTTCATGTCCTGCGGCAGCACATGAATGTAATCTTCCAGCCCCTCCGTAACAAAGACCTGCAAGGTATTTGTCACCAAAATAGCTTCGACTTCCGGGAGCTGCCCCAGAAACCGTCTGCTTGCCGCTAAGCCGCCGGCCATGCAGGCCGTTCCGTTAATCGGAAGCAACTGTTCCTTCCTCTTGTAAATCAGCGTGACGCTGATCAATTCACCGGTTCCGACATCAGCACGGGGATCAAAAATATGGGAATGGAAAAAGTCCTGGTTTTGGAGATAGCGACGATAATCCCCGGATGTTTCCACCGTATCCCAATTCTGCAATGAGACGCTGGCCAGCAGTGCATTCTGCTGCCGGGGATGCTGGATGCCAATCCGCCAGGCTTCCTGGTCAGACTTTGCGCCAATGGTGCAAATGTCGCCGCCGGCATCAATAATACCGGCCAAGAATCCCTGGGCCGATGCCGCTTTGGCGGCCTCATGCACGGCAAATTCCTTGGCAATCCCGCCCAGATCAAGCTTCATGCCCGACTGCGGCAAAAAAACACCTTCCCCGTTGATATCCAGCAACCGGTAATCAACAAGCGCCGCCACCTTTTTACGTTCGCTTACCGCCGGAAGCTTACTTTCCGGTCCGCCAATCGCCCAAAGCTCGGTTACGGCTCCGATCGTCGCATCAAAGGCACCGTCGGTAAAATTCGCAACATTCTGGGCCGCCAGTAAAATTTCCAAAACTTCTGCGGCTACAGGGACCCGTGCCTTGCCGGCCATTTGATTGATTTGCGAAAGCTGGCTCGTTTGTTCAAAACGGCTGCATAATCGCTCTATCCTTTGAAACGTATTCCACGCCGCCGCGAAAGCCTCCGGGCAGTTTCCGGCATAACTGGTCATGCGGAGAAACGTATTCATGCCTACTTTTGACTCCGTATAGCAGTTCCCTGATTCAGCCTTCATTTGTAACCTCATTTACACATTTCTGATAATGAATATCAGTTTCAAAAGCACAAGTATAATATAGCACTTATTTTTACTTTGTCAAGAAAAAGATGGAATTTCTCCTGCTGCGTAATTGCTCCTAAAATAGCCTTTTCTCCCTATTTTCTGCGGTCCCGGACAGGCAAAAAAATATAGACAAAAAAATATAGACAAAAAAATATTTGGAGTTCTCCGTCAGTCAAACAGAGAACCCCAAATATCTCAAAATACGCTATGATTATTAGGACGTGTCTTCAAATTATCCGAAACGATTCCTAGCGGTGCTTTTTGTGTCATACTTCTTTAAATTTTTTTGAAATAGGGGCCGCTATTCCTGAAAAATTTCGCGTGCCCTTTAGGGTATAACTCGTCTGACGCAAAAATCCCTCGCCATGAATCATTCCGTTATTTTGAAGGCACACCCTAGTGCGGCGAATTTTTCATCACCGGCAAAGCAAACCGGAAGCTATGGCTTTAGCCAGCAAAATTCACCTGGCAATAGTGTGAATGACCATGGCATCACGTAGTTTCGGTTCAAACCAGGTGGACTTAGGCGGCATAATCTGACCGGCATCGGCGATTGCCATCAGTTCAGTAATGGAAGTAGGGAACATGGAAAATGCTACGGCAAATTTTCCGCTGTCCACCAGCCTTTCCAATTCGGCCATCCCCCGTATGCCACCGACAAAATGAATCCGTTTATCGGTACGGGGATCTTCAATACCCAGCAGCGGCTGCAATACCCGGGCTTGCAAAATACTGACATCCAGACTCTCCACCGGATTATCGACCGGAATAATCGCCGCTTTGGCCGTAAGAGCGTACCACTTCCCGGTGTTGAGATACATGCCAAAGGTATGGGCAGCCTGCGGCTTGCAGGCACCATCTGCATATTCGGCAACATCAAATTTTTCCTTAATCGCCTGCAAAAAAGCCTCCGGTGTGAAACCGTTCAAATCGGCGACCACCCGGTTATAATCCATAATATACATCATATCATGGGGAAAAATCACGGCTAGAAAGCGCTCCGCTTCCGTTCCGTCCGCTGCCCCGTTTCTCTCACGCCAGGTCTTAGCGACTCTGGCGGCGGCAGCCGAACGATGATGTCCGTCAGCAATATACATGACCGGAACCTTTTGAAAAGCCGCCTCCAGATCGGCAATGGCTTTTTCGTCAGAAACAACATACAAGGTATGTCCAATGCCGTCTTCCGTAATAAAATCATATACCGGTGTACGCATGTGCGACGCGATCAAAGTGTTGATTGCCGGATCAGCCTGATAGGTAAGAAAAACGGCGCCGGTTTGGGCTTCGGTGACCGTAATATGATTTACACGGTCCAGTTCTTTGTCATGTCTGGTCAGTTCATGTTTCTTGATTATATTTTGCTGATACTCGGCCACCGATGCCCCGGCCACCAGACCAATCTGCACATGATCGCCCATTTTTTGCTTATATATATAGAAGCAAGGTGTAGCATCCTGCCGCAAAATTCCCTCGGCAATGAAGCGCCGCAAATTCTCGGCAGCCTTTTCATATACCTGCGGCCCATGAATATCAACAGTGCGGTCCAAATCCACCTCGGATTTGGTAACCCGAAGAAAACTGTATGGATTTTGTTCGGTTATTTTTCTGGCTTCCTCCGAGTCCATAACATCATAAGGCAGGGATACCACTTTCTCCGCCAATTCCGGCGCAGGTCTTACTCCGCAAAACGGTTTGATTACAGCCATCTTTTTTCCTCCTACTAAATTAACCGGCGTTGAAATTAACTAATTTCGCCCCGAATATTCCGTCCACTGCCTTGATCTTGGCCAATACATCGACGGGGATATCGGAATCGACCCCTAAGGCCATAATATTGGTCCCTTCCGTCGTCGTCTTCCCTACCTGCATGCTGGCAATATTAATGCCCTCCTGACCTAAGAGGGTGCCCACCTTACCGATAATGCCCGGCCGGTTAATATGAGGACTCAGCATGAGCCAGCCGTTGGGATCGACATCCACGCGATGGCCGTCGATGGAAACAATCCGGCCCTCCTGGCCAAACAGCGTGCCGCCAACCGTATGATAGCCCTTGTCACTGTTAATTCTTACCGTAATTAAATCGGCAAAATCAGCCGTCTGTTTTATTTTCACTTCCCTGACGGCAATGCCCCGGGTTTTGGCGATACCGGGTGTATTGACATAGTTCACCGTTTCCTGCAGGATGGGATTGAGCACGCCTTTGACTACTGCCGTGGTCAGCATTTTCGTGTCCACTTCGGTAATTTCACCATTGTATTCCACCTGGATGGAGTTGATACGGCCATCGGCGATAGCCACTGCCAGGCAGCCCATTTTTTCCCCTAAAGTAAAGAATGGCTTAATCCGTTCCAGCACATCGGCAGGAATGGGTGCCATGTTGACGGCGGTGGCCACCGGCTCGCCCTTTAAGGCGGCGATAATACCATGAGCCACATCGACAGCCACGCCTACCTGCGCTTCCGCCGTGGATGCTCCCAGATGCGGCGTAACGACCACTTTATCCAGTTTTAACAGTGGATTCTCCGGATCAACCGGTTCTTTTTCAAACACGTCAATGGCAGCGCCGGCCACCTTGCCCGCTTCAATAGCCGCAGCCAAATCAGCTTCGTTAATCACGCCGCCGCGGGCACAGTTGACCAGACGAACGCCGTTTTTCATTTTGTCAAACGCCGTTTTATTAATCAGATTTTTCGTCTCCGAGGTAAGCGGTAAATGCAGGGTAATAAAGTCAGCATTGGCAAATACCTCATCAAGCTCGCCCAGCTCAATGCCCAGCGCTTTGGCCCGTTCCGCACTGATAAACGGATCATAAGCCAAAATTTTCATTTCCATGGCAATCGCCCGTTTGGCAACACCTGTACCGATACGGCCAAGACCAATAACCCCCAGCGTTTTACCGCGTACTTCCACACCGGTAAACTTGCCACGCTGCCACTCGCCCCGTTTCATCGAAGCATAGGCTTGCGGGATATTTCTCGTCAGCGCCATCATCATAGCAATGGTATGCTCCGTAGCGGCAATGGTATTACCCTCCGGAGCATTCATAACAATAATACCCTTTTTAGTGGCTGCCTCTACGTCGATATTGTCTACCCCGACACCGGCCCGGCCGATGGCTTTCAGTTTAACAGCCGCTTCGATGACCGCCTTGGTCACCTTGGTTTCGCTTCTTACCACCAGAGCGTCGTATTCGGGAATGATCGCAATCAGTTCCTCCGGCGAAAGTTTGGTCTTTACATCAACTTGAAATTCCTTTTGCAAAATTTCAATGCCTTGTGCGGAAACAGGATCACTTACTAAAATCTTCATTGTCTACCTCCAAATTTAAAATTAGACCAAAGGGACATACTGTAACTAAGTATCAGCGAACAACTTGCTTAATGCCCCTTTTCGCAAGGACAGAACAGAAGCTCCGTCCCTGGGTTTATGACCGGATTTCAAACCTTCCGGTCACGCAAAAAAGTCCCGCCCCAAAAAATTTGGGGCGAGACTGAAATCCCGCGGTACCACCCAGCTTGCCGCATACGCAGCCTACTTTGACCGCTGTATCGGGCGGACCCGTCATAATTCATCACCAGCCACTCCGGAGCGGAATCATCTGCCCAGTACACCGGTTTGCACCCTCCACCGGCTCTCTGCCGTACTGCGGCTTATGACTTCTCTTTCATTGTGTTCAACAGGCAAAGCAGCAATAAAACCGCTAGCCCTGCATTTCAGTTGTTAGACTGATTATATTTTATCCACTTCGTAAAGTCAAGTGTGTTTTCAAAAAAAACATTTATCTACATATTTTTGCTGAAATCTCATATTTACTCTTGGCAAATTACTGTAAATAGTGATATGATTTATTATCATAATTCACACTGGCGAAAAATCACATATTTTTCTTGAGAATAACATAAATCATGTCGCACTTTGCGAAATCTGGGAGGTATTCTTTTGTCTAACCGAATCATCAATTTTAATGCCGGCCCTGCTGTACTGCCGCTCGACGTATTACAGGCAGCCCAAGAGGAGCTCTTAAATTTTAACAATACCGGAATGTCCATCTTGGAAATCAGCCATCGTTCCAAACCGTATGAAGAAGTAAATCATGAAGCAGAAGCTAACATGAAAGAATTGCTGGGGTTGGGCGACGAATATCGTGTACTCTTTCTGCAAGGCGGCGCCAGCACACAGTTTGCCATGATTCCGCTTAATTTTCTGACGCCCGGCCAGACCGCCGACTATATCCTGACCGGTGTCTGGTCGGAGAAAGCACTCAAAGAAGCCAAGCTGATTGGGCAGACCCATATCGCCGGCTCCACAGCGGAAGGTAAATACCGCCGCACTCCACAACAGGAAGAAATTCAGCTTAGCGACAAGCCGGCCTATGTCCACATTACCTCAAATAACACAATTTACGGTACGCAATGGAAAGAGCTTCCTTCCTTTGGTCCGGTGCCGCTCTTTGCCGATATGTCCTCTGATATCTTATGCCGCCCGTTCGATGCGTCCAAGTTCTCACTGATCTACGCCGGAGCGCAAAAAAACCTGGGTCCGTCCGGAGTGACCGCCGTCATTATCCGCAAAGAACTGACGGAAAACAGTCCCAAGACCATTCCCACCATGCTGCGCTACGACACACATGCCTCAACCGATTCGCTCTACAATACACCGCCGACCTTTGCGGTCTATCTGCTTAATTTGGTGCTGCGCTGGATAAAAGCGCAAGGTGGGCTTACCGCTATGGAAGCACGCAACGTAACCAAGGCCAAGTTGATTTATGACGCAATAGATAGCAGCAACGGCTTCTATCGCGGCCATGCCGACAAAGACAGCCGTTCACTGATGAACGTCACCTTCCGGTTGCCCAATGAAGAACTGGAAAAAATATTTGCTGCCGAATCGGTTGCTGCCGGCATGTCCGGTTTGAAGGGACACCGTTCGGTAGGCGGACTAAGAGCTTCGATTTACAATGCTATGCCGGTAGCCGGCTGTCAAACGCTTAGCGAATTCATGAAAGAATTCTGCCGCAAGCACGGTTAACACCCTTTGTCTGCCGTCCCGTCTGCTATCGTGAAGTCAAATGCCAAGCAGACTTTTACATTACTTACAAGGAGGCCGCCCATGACGAAAGATGTTGCCTATAATGAATTGAGTGCCAAGGCAGTGGAAATTCTCAGCAAAGGTGCCTTTTTAACCACTGCTTTCGATGGCAAGGTAAATACCATGACCATTGCCTGGGGTTCCATCGGCTTTGCCTGGCAAAAGCCCATTTTTATGGCGATGGTGCGCCCATCCCGCTACACCTTTGATTTAATTGAGAAAAGCAATGAATTCACCGTAAGCATCCCCTTTAAGGATATGCGCCAGGCCCTGGCCCTTTGCGGCTCCAGGTCGGGACGGGATATCGATAAATTCACCGCCGCCGGCCTGCAGGCCGTGCCGGCCCAAAAACTGACTACACCCCGCATCGCCAACTGCGGCTTGCATTATGAATGCAAGGTCGTTTTCAAACAACCGATGCAGCCTGAACAGGTTACGGCGGCCATTGCCAATACCTGTTATCCCAGCGGCGATTATCACACGCTCTATTTTGGTGAAATCGTTGCCAGTTATGTGGATGAAACGGAAACCGCTGAATAAAAAATCCGGTGCTAATGCACCGGATTTTTTATTCAGCAGCAGCGGCTTGATGCTTCTTGAGATCACGGGTGTCCTGCCAGGCATCCCGTGCCATCTCCAAAATTTTCTTTTCCATTTTCGCCTGCGGATTGGAAACCACCCGGTTATAAAATAACAAGGCTTCATCCAGCTTATCGGTGCGCCGGAAAAGTTCTCCCAACAAGTACATAAGCTGCACTTCCGACATACCGCCAATCGGGAAACGCTCATAAATCATAGCCTTTTCAAATTGTTCGGCAGCTTTCGCCAAGGCGGCCTGCTCGTCTTCCAGCTGCTCACCTTCACGATATAGCCAGCCTAAACGTAAATACAGCGTTGCCAGCTTGCTTGCCTGAATACCGGCCATCTCACCATAAAAAATCCCCAGACGGTACGTATTGAACGCCTGTTCGCGGGTTCTTACACCGCTAAAGTTTATATTGACTTTTTTTCCGGTCAAAAACTTCCTTACTTTGTCATGAACAAAACCGCCGAATTCAGCTTCCGGGGCGGCAAAACCACAATGCGGACAAACCCATACATAATAATAGTAAGGGTTGATGCCTTGATAATAAGTGCAAAAATCCGTATCCTGCTTCACCATGGTCAGCCGGCTGCGCACCTTGGTTACCATCACCGTGCCTTCACAGACCGGACAGCTCTTTTCTACTTCATATGTTAATTCTGCCATGTTTTCCCCTCCAACTATACATTACCACAAATTTCTGGGAGGTCAAGACATTTATCCAAGTGGTTCGTCCACGCTAAGCTCATCTATACCCATGCAAAGTGGACGGACCACCGAGTCGGTATTATTTACCGGCTAGATATTGCCGGCCTGCCCCTGTACGGCAAACCGCTCCACCTGCTTAGCCGTTACCCGGCAATCGGCCAGCACTCCCGGGCCATTGACACAGCCGCCGCTACAGGCCATTCCCTCTACCAGCTCGGCTTTTATCTTACCCCGCTTCACTTGAGTAAGCAGGGTCTTACAGTTTTCCAAACCGTCACACTGCTGGGTAGTGATAGCAGCATTCATCCCCATAGCCGCCGTGGCGCTGATAACCGCTTTAGCCACACCGCCGGCACAGGCAAATAAATTGCCCTCATAGGTCGCCTGAGTTCCGTAGCCCTCCTCCGGCATATCGGCAAGCCGCACACCGGCCCCTGTCAACATGGCGTCCAGTTCTTCAAAGGTAAGGGAAAAATCAATGATGCCGCCTGACTTCTTCGTCTCCATTTTCTTTGCGGTACAGGGTCCGATAAAGACGATAACAGCCGACGGGTCCTCGGCCTTAATTTTTTTCCCCAGCATAACCATCGGTGAAGGTGTTGTAGAAACATGCTCCACCAAATCCGGCATATGCTTCTCTACCATGGCCACAAAGGCCGGACAGCAGGACGTTGTCATAAACTCTTTTGCGGCCGGAACGGCCTCGCTCAGTTCCAGCGCTTCCGCCATAGCCACCGCGTCAGCGCCAACGGCCACTTCCTGGACCTCATAAAAACCAATTTTTCTCAGGCCATTCACTACCTGTCCCGGTTTTATTTTCACGCCAAACTGTCCGACAAAGGAGGGTGCCAGAATGGCATATATTCTTGCGCCCGAACGCAGTTGCTGGATGACCTGCACAATAAACGACTGCTCGTCAATGGCACCGAATGGGCAGGCCAATTTACAGTTGCCGCAAGCCACGCAACGGTCATAATTGATGCTGACCCGCCGCTCATCAGCCGAACTGATGGCCCCCAGTGAGCAGGACCTTTCACAGGGCCGGCCGATTTCAATGATGGCACCATACCGGCAAGAGCGTTTACAGAGACCGCACTCAATACACATGGCTTTATCAATATAAGCCCGGTTCTGAATGACCTTAATGGCCTTCTTGGGACAACTGGCAATGCAGTTATGAGCCAGGCAATTGCGGCAGGCATCGGTAACAATAAACTTATCAATCGGACATTCATCACAAGCCTCGGGAATGACATTGATTACCGGCATGTTGGCCTTATGCTGCTCCAGTGCCCGGCGGGCGGCCTCCTGCAACGGCAGTGTCATATCCTGGCTCAGCGCCAGGTTAATCCGTTCTTTTAGCACGGCCCGTTCTTTATGAACACAGCAGCGATAGCGTGAACCATTCTCAGTCACTACGGTAGTCAAAATATCCTGAACCTGTTCCTCCAGACTGTGTGTAAAGGCCAGCCGTGACAATTCGCTCAACACTTTTCGCCGTATTTGCGTAATTTCCGTCTCATGCAGCATGAAAACATCTCCCGTAACCCATATAATTATAAATCATGTTTTTTGTATACATTATCCTTGACTAAAAAAATCTGTATTCTCAACAGATATTGAATAAACCTCTTCTTTTCACCACAAGAAGTATAATGGTAAAACTGCACTTTTGTCAAGAAAGATCTGCCTGTTAAAACTAACGGGCAAGCCCATTTTTCCCTAAAGAAGAAAAGAACAGAACTTCCTTTCCGGACTGATATTTTTTCAGCCGGTAAGCAAGAAAATCACCGGCTCAGATAAAAAGGCTGTACGACCTTAAGGTCGGTACAGCCTTTCCAAATCCAGCCTCAGCGGCGACAGCGTTCAACCAAAGTGGCCAGCCGTTCTGCCAGCAAGGAAGTCCACGCTTCCTTCCGGCAACGCCACTGCCAGTTGCCTCCTAAAGTGCCAGGGCGATTCATCCGTCCCCGGCTATCCAGACATAAAAGATCCTGCATCGGAATAATTGCCGTATTGGCGTTACTCTGATAGGCATACTCGATAAACCGCCAGCAAAAAGTTTCACTATCAGTGCCTTCCGGCAAATCCAGACAAGTCAGCATGAATTGAATCATCTCCGGCTCTTCGCTTAGTGCCTGTTGATACCAGCCAACCGAAGTATCATTATCATGGGTCCCGGTATAGATCGCCGCATTCTGCTCAAATACCGGCGGCATGCAAGGCCCTGTCTTATCGCGGTAAAAGGAAAACTGCAGCACCTTCATGCCAGGAAAACCGCAGGCATGTTTTAAATCCTCCACAGCCTTGGTGATCACCCCCAGGTCTTCCGCAATGATCGGCAATGTCCCCAGATACCGTTTTATCGTCTGAAAAAAACCAACCCCCGGCCCCTTGACCCATTTACCATTAGCTGCTGTAAGTTCGCCGTAGGAAATTTGATAATAATTTTCAAAGCCCAGGAAATGATCAATCCGTATCCGGTCAACCTGTTTGGCCAGTACAGAAAACCTATCTCGCCACCAGGCGTAGTCGTCTAGCTCCATTCGCGCCCAGTCATAATGCGGATTGCCCCAGAGCTGCCCGTCTGCCGTAAACCGGTCGGGCGGCACGCCGGCAATCGTGACAGGCCGGCAGCTTGCATCCAGCTTGAACAAATGACGGTTGGCCCATACGTCAGCACTGTCATAGGCGACGAAGATCGGTATATCGCCAATAATCCGAATGCCCCGCTCATTGGCATACCGTTTTAGTCCGTCCCACTGCTGATAAAAAACATACTGGAGAAACAGATGATAATCAATCTGTTCTTTTAACAGTTTCCGGTAGCGTTCGAGCGCCGCCGGTTCGCGCAGGGCAATATCCGGCTCCCACTCATTCCAGGCCTTTTGCTCAAAATGATCCTTCAACGCCATAAACAGGGCATAGTCCTCCAGCCAGGAGGAATTCTCCCTGATAAAGTTCCGATAGGTTTGTTGCGGACGCTGCTGGCTAAATCGGTAAAAAGCCTGACTCAGCAGCTTTTCTTTACTTACTTTAACGTTCGCAAAGTCTACCTGATCGGTAACCGGGAGTTTGTATGACTCCAGCTCCTCGCTAAGCAGCCAGCCCTCTTGGGCCAGAAATTCCGGCGATATGAGCAGCTTATTGCCGGCGAAGGCCGACAGGCATTGATAAGGAGATTCGCCGAAACCCACCGGATTAAGTGGAAATACCTGCCAAAGTTTCTGCCTGGCGGCCGCCAGGAAATCGACAAAAAGATAAGCTTCTTTCCCTAAATCACCAACCCCGTAGGGAGATGGCAAAGAGGTCGGATGGAGCAAAACGCCGCTTTCACGGGGAAAGGCGCTTTCCTCCCGTCTTAGCCATACCTGGGCTTCCAGTGGTTTAAGCACCACATTCAGCTTTCCTTCGCATACGGTAATAGGTTCATAGTCCTGCAGCAGGCTGGTAAATGTCCCGTACAGATTATCAAGCCGGTCCAGCGTGACCGGAATGGTCCGGCGGGGATTGCGGTTGAATAGCACCAGCGCCGCCGCATCCGGTTCGGCCGCACCAAACACATCCCGGCCATTTTCGATCCGCCGGATATAACCGTAAATATCACCGCCGGCATAGAGCAGTTCCCAGGTACCGGTGGAAAAAACGGGATGCGCTTTACGCAGGGCAATAATTTTCTTATACCAGGTCAAAAGCGCCTGATCTTCCCGCCCCCAGGGATAGGTACCGCGGTTGTAGGGATCCCGATAGCCTTCCAGACCGGCCTCATCGCCGTAATAGACTGCCGGCACGCCGGGAAACGTCATCTGCCATAAACTGAGCAGTTTAAGCCGGGCCAGGGCCAGCTGCCGTTTTTCGCTGTCCAGCCGGAACCGCGCCTGTTTGCCTACAGAAATGGTGTCCCCCGGCGGCGCTTCACCCAGCAAAGTAATAATGCGCGGTACATCATGGCTGCCAATCAGATTCATTAAAGCATAAAAATTTTCTTTCGGATAGTTTTCACACAGACTTAACAGTGCACTATGGGTTTCCTCCGCATCCTTAAGTCCCAGCACAAAATCCAATAGGATTTTCCGGAACGGGTAATTCATAACCGAATCCAGTTCATCGCCCCATAGGTATTGCCTAAGCTCACTATAGGCAGTCTTAAGCGAAGCATCCTCCCATACCTCACCGATCAGCACATTGTCCGGGTCAACCTGTTTTAAGTGGGTACGCAATTTCTTAATAAATGTATCAGGCAGTTCGTCCGCTACATCCAACCGCCAGCCCCGGGCTCCCTTTTTCAGCCAGTGCTTCACGACACTGTCTTCGCCTTCGATGATAAAGTCAACGTAAGTAGGTTCCATCTCCCGTACATTAGGCAGCGTGTCAATGCCCCACCAGGCCTCGTACTTCTCCGGATATTCGGTAAAGCGATACCAGGAATAGTACGGTGATTGCGGTGACTGGTAAGCGCCGGTGCCGGGATAACGTCCTTCTTTGTTAAAATAGAGGCTGTCACTGCCGGTATGACTGAAAACACCGTCCAGAATAAAGGAAATGCCTCTTTTTTTAGCTTCCCGGCACAACTCTTCAAAAACAGCCTCATCGCCCAGCATAGGATCAATTTGGTGATAATCACCGGTATCGTAGCGATGATTACTGGCCGACTTGAATATAGGATTCAGGTAAACCACATCAATGCCTAATTCCTGCAAATAAGGCAGTTTTTTTATAATTCCCTGCAGATTGCCGCCGAAGAAGTCATAATACATGATTTCCTTGGTATCACAATCCCGGACATAGTACGGGACATTATTCCAGTCGGTATGAATCATACTGTTAGCCGGAGCGCCGCTCACCTGGCCATCTTTGCCGTTATAGAAACGGTCGGGAAAGATCTGATACATCACACTCTGTTTAAGCCAGGCCGGTGTTGTCGCTCCCTGTTGATAGACCGTTATCTGATAAGACGCCGGTGGTTCCCGGTATATCCGGCCACAGCCGCCCTGATTGCGCGGATTGTTCCCGTAATAATAAGTTCGTTGATATTCTTCGACAATAAAATAATACCATAACAGGCCCGGATTCTCCGGTGCCGTCAATTCACCCTGATAAATGCGGCGCTCCTCGGATTCGTCCAAGAGCTGCATGTCAATTTGTCGTTCTCCTGTCTTATCCTGCCATAACCGCAGTACAACCCTCGTTGGTTCCAGCCAATTGCCGACAGCCAGCCGGATCACGACCTTCGTACCACAAGCCACGGCGCCAAAGGGATTACGAAACTCCATTAAATGAGAATTGTGCAACATCCACTCTTGCTTCACTTGCAGCTCCCTCTCTTTCGGCATACAGTTCCTTCATTACGGCAGCATTTCCACCCCTGCCGGAGGATACCGTCTATGCAGCCTTGCCGTCCGATCCTCTCTTATACTTATGCGGGTACAACTTAGATATGCAAGATCAGTCCATCAACGATACATCACCGCCAATGGACTGACCCTTACTACTTATAGTTCATGATTGACAAGTTTTTGATAGACATCTAGATATGCCTGAGCGGAAGCATGCCAGCTAAAGTCCTTGGCCATCGCATTGCGAACAATCTTCAGCCAATTTTCCTTATCATAATAGTACCGGATGGCTCTCCTGATGGTAAACAGCATATCATGGGCATTATAATTATCGAAAGTAAACCCGGTTCCCTGACCAGTTATTCTGTTAAACGACTGTACCGTATCTTTCAGACCGCCTGTTTCGCGGACAACAGGCAAAGCTCCGTAACGCATGGCAATCAACTGCCCAATACCGCAGGGTTCAAATAGCGATGGCATTAAGAACAGGTCTGCACCGGCATAAATCTGGTGGGCCAGTGCGTCGTCAAAGAAAATATTGGCCGAAACCCGGTCCGGATACCGCCAGGCTGCATGCCTGAACAGTTCCTCGTATTTACCCTCACCGGTGCCCAGCACCACAAGTTGAATATCTTCCGAGCCCAATAATTCAAAGAGAATATTGGCAACCAAGTCGAAGCCTTTGGGGCCGACCAGGCGGGACACAATGCCAATGACCGGAATATCAACTCGGGGAAGTCCCAGCTTCTCCTGCAGGCTGCGCTTATTCTTCTGTTTCAGTTCCGGTGAGTTGGCATCGTAGTGGGTGTGCAGCACGGCGTCGGCAGCCGGATCGTATTCGTTATAGTCAATGCCGTTAATAATACCGATCAACTGCTTCCGTCGATGACGCAACAAACCGTCCAGCCCCTCCCCGAAAAAGGGGTACTGTATCTCTTCGGCGTAACTGCGGCTGACAGTGGAGATCAGGTCGGCAAATAGTAAGCCACCCTTCATGAAGTTGACACTGTCATGATATTCGATGCTGCCGTTATTAAAATATTCCCAATCAAGCCCCAAAATATCCGGTACAATCTCTTTGGCGAAACGGCCCTGATACCGCAGGTTGTGAATGGTAAACAGTGTTTTCATCTGCTGGTAAAACGGATTCAAACGGTATTGGGCCTGCAAGAACACGGGAATCAGTGCCGTATGCCAGTCGTGGCAGTGTAAAATGTCCGGCTGGAACCCAAGGACCGGCAGGCACTCAAGCACCGCCCGGCAAAAATAGGTATAGCATTCGGCTTCATCATGATGTCCGTATGCTGCCGGACGACTGCCAAAGTAGTATTGGTTATCGACAAAATAACAGGTAATCCCTTCATATTCCAGCTCTTCAATGCCGCAATACTGCTTGCGCCAGCTAACAGCCACCTCCAGGGTTTGTTTAAGAACCATCTGCCGTTTATACTTTTCCGGAATAACGCCATGTTTCGGCAGTATAACGCGCACGTCGACGCCCTGTTTTTTCAATTCGCGCGGCAATGTACCGATCACATCGCCTAATCCGCCGGTCTTAACAAACGGGACTGCTTCAGCTGCAGCAAACAATACTTTCAACACGATTAGATCACCATCCCTTTCTTAATAACAAATGGATAATGGGCATCCCCTCTCAAATGCTTCCCGGCGGCCACCTGAACATCCTTATCGCACACTACGTTTTCCAAAACAGTGCCGGCAGCAATCTCGCACTTTTGCATAATGATACTGTTTTTAACATAAGCACCTTCCGCCACTTTGACGCCCCTGAACAGGATGCTATTTTCCACTTTGCCGGCGATCCGGCAGCCACCGGACACCAGCGAATTGGAAGTTTCAGCGCTTTCAAAATACTGTGAAGGCGGTTCATCCTTAACTTTGGTGTAAATAAAGCCTTCCCGGAAGAACAATTCCTGCCAAACTTCAGGTTTTAGTAAATCCATGTTATGTTTATAGTAGCTTTGCAGCGAGTGAATCCGGGCCACATAGCCGTTATAGGGATAACCGCACATATTCAGGTTACCGATATTTTTGATAATACAATGTTTAATAAAGTCATAATCGCCATGAGATACGCAGTCCCTGATCAGACTGATCAGTAATTTCTTCTCCATAACGAACATTTCCATACAAAGCTTCTTATTGTGAGAAACATGGGGCTTTACCTGCATGTCAACGACCCGGCGGTCCTGATCAACCTCGACCATCAGCGACTGACTGGCGTCCTCTTCGGAATAATCCCTTTCACTGTAAATGATGGTGATGTCAGCGCCCTTTTTCTCATGGTAATCGATAACCTGCCGGTAATTCATATTGCATACCGTAATGGCACCGGAAATAACCACATATTTCTGCCTGTTGCGAATTAAATAGTCCATATTGCTCAGGAAGTTTTCCACATCACCGCGGTGCACCTCGCCCGGATAGGCCGAAGTAGCTGGCGGCAACAAAAACAGGCCGTCCCGTTTGCGGGCCAGATCCCACTCCTTGCCTGAACGCAAATGGTCCATGAGCGAACGGTATTTATGCTGGATCAGAATACCCACGTTGGTAATTCCCGAATTTACCAGATTGGACAGCGGGAAATCAATCAGCCGGTACCGTCCGCCAAACGGTACGCCGGCAGGAGGACGGTATTGTGTCAATTCATGGATATACCCATCCGGATCGTTAAGATTAATAATGCCCATTGCATCCATGCTATCGACTCTCCTCTTCATCGTCTTCCGGTTCCTCTACCGGTTCGTTCTTGTTTACTGCCGTATAGCCGGCAATCACTTCATCGCCGCCAACCATGACAATATCCCGTTCTGTCCCGTGCAGTTCCCCCTCTACCGTACTGCCTTCTTTCAATATCGCCTTTTGACCGATAATGGCTTTATTGAGCGTTACATTGGCTTCAATCTGCACATGGGACATGACGATGGAGTCTTTGATTTTTGCACCCGACCCGACGTAAACACCGGGGAAGAGGATGGAGTGCTCAACTTCGCCAAACACCATGCAGCCTTCGCAGACCATCGACTGTTTTACCTTGGCAGTCGGCGCGATGTATTGCGACGGATGGGTCGGATTGACCGAGTAGATGCGCCAGTCGGAATTATAGATGTCCAATTCCGGTTCAGGTTCCAGCAGGTCCATATTGGCCTCCCAGAAGCTGTCCACCGTCCCCACGTCCTTCCAATAGCCGTTGAAGGCATAGGCAAACATCTTTTGGCCGCCTTTGAGCATCTTCGGGATGATATCCTTGCCGAAATCACGGCTGGAGGCTTCATCCTTGCCATCTTCCAGTAAATACTGCCGTAAGACAGGCCAGTTAAAAATATATATCCCCATCGACGCTAAATTGCTTTTAGGGTTTTTGGGCTTTTCTTCAAATTCAATAATACGCCCTTCCTCATTGGTATTCATAATACCAAAACGGTCGGCTTCGTTCCAGGGAACCTCGATGACCGCAATCGTGGCATCGGCATCCTGTTCTTTATGATGCTTAAGCATCAATGAGTAATCCATCGTGTAAATATGGTCACCAGAAAGAATTAAAACATAATTAGGTTGGAACATTTCCAAAAAGTTAATATTCTGATAAATAGCATCCGCTGTACCTCTATACCATTCCGCTTCCTTTTCCTTTGCATAAGGCGGCAGGACATATACGCCTCCGTCTTTCCGGTCCAAATCCCAGGCACTGCCGATCCCGATATAGCTGTTCAGCGCCAGCGGCTTATACTGTGTTAAGACGCCTACTGTATCAATACCGGAATTATTGCAATTACTTAATGCAAAATCAATAATGCGATATTTCCCGCCAAATGGTACGGCCGGTTTAGCCAATTTTTGCGTTAAAATCCCGAGCCTGCTACCTTGCCCACCTGCTAACAACATGGCTACACATTCTTTTTTCATACTATCGCCCCTTCCAAGTACGTAACCAGTGCCAAGTTGAACTAAACTGCCATCACCTCACCTTTTTTCCTTATCGGGCTTTATATATAAAGTGGCTAACGGAGGAATCCGCAACGCCAGCGAATAGGGCTGGTTATGCCAGGCAATGGCTTGTGCTTCCATGTTTGCCGGATTCTGCTGTCCTGAACCTCCGTAACCTTCCCGGTCACTGTTAAAAATCTCCCGATAGCTGCCGGCTTCCGGAACACCAATCCGGTAGTCTTCCCGTACAACAGGCGTGAAATTGCAGACTATAATCAGGAAATCTTCCGGGTCTTTGCCCCGGCGGATGAAACTGATCACACTTTGCGAAGCATCATTGCAATCGATCCACTGAAAACCATTCCATTTAAAATCAATTTCCCACAGTGCTTTTTCCGTTTGATACAGATGGTTCAAATCCCGCACATAATCCTGCAACTGACGGTGCTTGTCATGTTCCAACAGATGCCAGTCCAGACTGTGGCGGTCCCGCCACTCGACAAACTGGCCAAACTCACCGCCCATGAACAGCAGCTTTTTGCCGGGATGACTCATCCAATACCCGTAGAACGCCCTTAGATTGGCAAACTTTTGCCAATAGTCGCCGGGCATTTTATCCAGCAGGGATTTTTTTAAATGTACCACTTCATCGTGCGATAAAGGCAGAATAAAATTTTCGGAAAAAGCGTACATCAAGGAAAACGTCACCAGACTATGGTGCCATTTCCGGCTTAGCGGATCAAGGGCCATATAACGCAGCATATCATTCATCCAACCCATGTTCCATTTAAAATTGAAGCCCATACCACCCTTATCGGTCGGCCAGGTAATCATCGGCCAGGAAGTGGATTCTTCGGCAATCATCAAAACTCCGGGGTGTTGGGCAAAAATCACCTGATTGGCGCGGCGCAGAAGCTGCATAGCGTCCAGGTTGCCGTCTTCCCCGTATTGGTTCGGCGACCATTCTCCTTCTTTTTTACCGTAGTTCAAATACAACATATTGGCGACCGCATCTACCCGCAGTCCGTCAATATGATATTCATCAAGCCAGAACAGCGCATTGGAAATTAAAAAGCTGCTGACTTCGGGCCGGCCGAAATCGAAATTGCAGGTTCCCCATTCCCAGTTCTCGCTGCGCTGCGGATTATCCGATTCATACAGGCAAGTCCCGTCAAACAGGCGCAAGCCATGAGAATCCTTGCAAAAATGGCCGGGAACCCAGTCCAATATGACCCCGATTCCCTTTTGATGGCACAAATCAATCAAATACATAAAGTCTTCCGGACGGCCGTACCGGCTGGTGACCGAATAATATCCCGTAGCCTGATAGCCCCAGGAGGCATCCAATGGATGTTCGGCTACCGGCAACAGCTCAATATGGGTATAACCCATATCCACCACATATTCCACCAGTTGATTAGCAATATCGCGATAGGTCATCCAGTCGTTTTCCAGCGTCCGGCGCCACGAGCCCAGATGAACTTCATAAATGACCACTGGTTTTTCCAGAATCTGATTTTCCCGTTTTGCTTTCTGCCAGGCTTCATCCTGCCAGGCATACTCGCTTAGGTCATAGACAACCGATGCTGTGTCGGGACGCAGTTGGGAATAAAACGCATACGGATCAGCTTTAAGAAAACTGCTGTCACTATAGGTATGAATTTCAAACTTGTACAAATCGCCCTTGGTCAAGCCGGGAACGAACAGTTCCCACACCCCCGACTGAGGCACCCGCTGCAGAACATGGTAAATCCCGTTCCAGACATTGAAATCACCGACTACCCTTACCTCTTTGGCGTTAGGTGCCCATACGGCAAACCGTACACCGCTCACACCATCCTCTTCAACAAGATGAGCCCCCAACAGCTGATAACTCCGAAAGTTGCTGCCTTCATGAAATAAATACAGATTTTCTTCCGTCAACAGGGAAATATTCATCTGATTCATCAACCTCCTTGTCACTTTCTGCCCTGCAGATTGGCCAGACAGTCCTTAATAACAAACAAGGAGATACGTCGGCAATTCTCATGCTTCTATATCTCCTTGACAGGGTTCAGGCTATCTTATTAGCAGCTTTCTCTACAAACGGGGAATCTCAGCAGGTTTTACATTCCAAATACCAATGGCATACTCGGCAATACTGCGGTCACTGGAAAAAATGCCGGCATGGGCGATATTATGAATACTCATTTTAGACCAGACGCCTTGATCCCGGAATCTTTGGTCCAAACGCTCCTGGGCTGTCGCATAATCATCAAAATCCTTCAATACGAAAAACTCATCGTTATCACGGAGCAGCGAATCGAAAATCGGTCTGAATTCATCTTTGCCGCCGGGAAGATACCCATTGACCAGTTGATCGAGAATCAACTTGATCCGCTTGTCATTATTGTAACAATCATAAGACTTATAGCCACCGTAGCGGTAAAAGTCAATAACCTGATCGGAATTAAGACCGAAAATGAATATATTGTCATCACCGACAGCGTTTCTAATTTCCACATTGGCGCCATCCATCGTACCCATCGTAACCGCGCCGTTCAGCATGAACTTCATATTGCCCGTTCCCGAAGCTTCCTTGCTGGCGGTGGAAATCTGCTCGCTGACATCGGAGGCCGGGAAAACCATCTCACCCAATGATACACTGTAGTTTTCCAGAAAGACAACCTTAAGCTTGCCTTTAATCGAAAGATCGTTATTAATTTTATAAGCCAGCATATTAATCAGCTTGATAATCTGTTTGGCCAGATAGTAGCCTGGCGCTGCCTTGCCACCAAACAAAAAGGTGCGCGGCACAATATCCAGGTCGGGATTGTCCTTCAGGCGGTTGTACAGGTCCATTACATGCAAAACATTCAGGAGTTGCCGTTTATAAGCGTGAATCCGTTTGATCTGTACATCAAAGATGGAAGCAGGATCGACCAGCACATCATACTTTTCTTTAATATGCCTGGCCAGATGCTCCTTGTTCTGCAGCTTAACCTGCTTAAGCTTTTCCTGCACCGAGGCATCGGAGTCATACTTCAGCAAATTGGTTAAATCCTCCGGATGCTCCACCCAGCTCTTACCAATGGTATCGGTCAACACCTCCGCCAGGCCCCGGTTGGCTCTTAGCAGCCAGCGGCGATGAGTAATCCCGTTTGTCTTATTATTGAATTTGTGAGGCATATCTTCATAATAATGGTGGAACAGATGTTTTTTCAATATATCCGTATGAAGTGCTGCCACACCGTTGACGCTGAAGCTGCCTACCACGGCCAGCCGCGCCATATGGACCTGCTCATCGGCGATAATGGCCATCTGGGCGATTTTGTCCCAATTGCCGGGATAGCGCTGCCACAAACGGCGACAGTATCTTTCGTTAATCTCTTCGACAATCATATAAATGCGGGGCAGCAAAGTCTTAAACATCTGGACCGGCCATTTTTCCAGCGCTTCCGGCATGATGGTATGATTGGTGTAGGACACGGTGCGGGTAGTAATATCCCAGGCATCATCCCACCCCAGCCCTTCCTCATCCATCAGTATGCGCATTAATTCCGGTACGGCAACAGCCGGATGAGTATCGTTGATATGAATGGTAACCCGGTCAGGCAAAGCCCGGATAGGGCCCCGCCGCTTCTTGAAACGCCGGATGATGCTTTGTATGCCGGCCGAAACGAAGAAATATTGCTGTTTGAGCCGCAGCAGGCGGCCTTCATAAAAATTATCCTCAGGGTAAAGAATCTTGGATATTCGCTCCACCGAATGCTTGTACTCCACGGCTTTTAAATAGTCACCCCGGTTAAAAGTAGGCAAGTCAAACTCACCTTCAATGGGTTCCGCATTCCAAAGGCGCAGCGTGTTGACCGTATTATTCTCATGGCCAATGATCGGGACATCATAAGGCACGGCTAATACCGGCTCATAGCCCTCATGGATGAAGGTCAGCTTATTGCCTGTCGCTTCGGTACGGACATGCCCGCCAAAGCGAACTTCCGTCGCCCGGTCACCGCGGCGATATTCCCAGGCATAGCCGTCTTTCAGCCAATTGTCCGGCAGCTCCACCTGATGACCGTCAACAATTTTTTGTTCAAACAGGCCATAGCGGTAACGGATTCCGTTGCCATGACCGGGCAGCTTCATGGCCGCAATGGAATCCATAAAACAGGCCGCCAGACGGCCTAAACCGCCGTTACCCAAGCCGGCGTCAGGCTCGGCTTCCGTCAGTTTATCTATATCAATATCCAGTTCTGCCAGCGCGTCGCGGCAGACATCATGAACTCCCATATTAATCAGGTACATGGGGAGTAGCTTGCCTAAGAGAAATTCCATCGAAAAATAATATACCTGCTTACGGCTCTTTTCACTGTAATCCCGGTTGGTAGCCACCCAGTTCTGACTGATCCGGTCCCGCAGCACACCGACCAGCGCTGTATACTTATCATTATTACTCGCTTCTTCCAGTTCTTTGCCATGTAAAGTCTGTAACTTGTACAAAAAATCCAGCTTGAATTTTTCCGTCTCCCGCAAATGCTTCTTCGTCTCTCTAGCCATGATTAACCCTCCAGCCGCAGCAATATGTACCTTCGACTTCTGTTTGGAATTATAGTATGACTAATGGAATATTACTGATAAATCTTCGCTACAGCCCAGGAAAATCCTTCTATTTACGATAATGTTACATAGGGCACAAAGGCTGCACAATTGTGCAGCCTTTGTATTGCCCCATTTAGTTTATTGGTAAGGATAGCCTTCGGGTATACGGACATTTTTTTTAACCTTGACCGCTTCCCTTATCTGTTTTTCACTAGCCGAAAAAGGAAGCGTGTCCGGTCTGATATGCCAAATATCAGTGGCATACTCGGCAAACGTTCTGTCACTGGAAAACCTGCCGGAATGAGCAATATTGGCGCTACACATCTTGAGCCAGACCGGACGGTCCTTGTACCGCTCGTCTAGAACCTGGTGAGCCGCTTCATAGGAGGCAAAATCTTTCAACACGAAAAAGTGATCTCCCTGGTGCAGCAGACTGTCAAAATGCCCACGGAAAAGGTCGCCGGCGGCAGGGAAAAAACCGTTGATCAACTGATCGACCACCTGTCTGAGCCGCTCATTGTCCTGATACACCTCCCAGGGATTGTAACCGCCGCCGCGGTAGTAGGCAAGCACCTCTTCGGCGGTCAGGCCAAATACGATAATATTATCTTCGCCTACAGCCTGCTTTATTTCGATGTTGGCGCCATCCAGCGTGCCGATGGTCACCGCTCCGTTCATCATAAATTTCATGTTCCCCGTGCCGGAGGCTTCATAACTGGCAGTTGGAATCTGTTCACTGACATCGGTGGCCGGAATAATCAGTTCAGCCAGGGACACATTGTAGTTTTCCAGAAAGACCACTTTTATTTTATCCCGGATGCTTTTATCGTTGTTAACGAGATCGGCCAGGCTGTTAATCAATTTAATAGTGTTTTTGGCTATATGATAATTGACAGCCGCCTTGCCGCCGAAAATAAAGGTGTGAGGCTCAATATCCAGCAGAGGATTTTCCTTCAGGCGATTGTATAAAGCCATGATATGCAGCACATTCAAGGTCTGCCGTTTATAAGCATGGATTCTTTTGACCTGGGAATCGAAAATCGAATTGACATCTAAGGTAATCCCATGCTTTTCTTTCACATATTTAGCCAGGGCCACCTTATTCTGCAGCTTAACCTTAAGCAGGTGGTGCTGAAAAGCCGTATCCGCGCTATGCCGCTCCAGTTGAGCCAGTTCCTGGGGGTGCTCCACCCAGCGCGGGCCGATGGTATCGGTGATGAGCTGCGCCAGCGCCGGATTGCATAGGGATACCCAACGCCGCTGGGTTACGCCATTCGTCTTGTTATTAAACTTGGCAGGAGAGAAATCGCAAAACTCTTTCATAATCTTATTCTTCAATATATCGGTATGCAGCTCGGCCACACCATTTACGCTGTGGCAGCCGACAATTGCCAGATGAGCCATATGAATCCGGTTATAGGAGATGATAGCCATCCGGCTGATTCTGTCCCAGTCACCGGGATAGGCTTCCCACAAAGACCGGCAGTAGTATTCGTTAATGTCCCGGACAATCAGGTAAAGTCGGGGCAGTACGGTGCGAAACAGATCTTCCGGCCAGGTTTCCAGCGCCTCCGGTAAAATGGTGTGATTGGTGTACGACATGGTCTGAACGGTAATGTTCCAGGCTTCTTCCCAGGTAAGCTGTTCTTCGTCCAGCAGAATCCGCAGCAGCTCCGGGATGCATAGCACCGGATGAGTGTCATTAATGTGAATGGCTATTTTGTGCGGAAACTCCCGCAGATGTCCGTTATTTTCCCGGTAATTGCGAATAATGCTCTGCAAGCCGGCAGATACCAGAAAATACTGCTGTTTCAGCCGTAACGCCTTACCTTCATAGGTTGAATCGTCAGGATAAAGTATATTGGACAGTTCCTCCACCGTTTGGCTGTATTCCACCGCCTTCTGGCAGTCGCTGCCGCCCTGGGGGGCGCAAACCACTTCACTTAACCTGGCTTCGGCACTCCAGAGGCGAAGCGTATTGACCATACCGTTGCGATAGCCGACGACCGGAACATCATAAGGAACGGCCAGCACCGTTTCATAACCCTCGTGAATATACTGGGTTTTGCCGTTGCTTTTTATCCGGACATTGCCGCCAAACCTAACCTCAACAGCTTCTGCCGGCTTGCGCACGTCCCAGTAGAACCCGTCCATCAGCCAGTCATCAGCATATTCACGCTGGTATCCGTCAACAATCCGCTGCTCAAACAAACCATAGCGGTAACGCATTCCCATGCCATGACCCGGTAACCCCAGTGAAGCCATGGAATCAAGATAACAGGCTGCCAGCCGGCCCAGACCGCCATTGCCCAGGCCGGGGTCCTCTTCAACCTGCCGGAGCGTACGTAAGTCCAGTCCTAGTTCACTTAGCGCCTGCTGGCAGACTTCATTCAACCCCAAATTATACAAATTGGACCCTAACAGACGACCCAGTAAAAATTCAATGGAAAAATAATATACCTGCTTCGCCCCTGTCCGCCGGTACTTCTCCTTGGTATTTAACCAGGGCTCGGCCAGATAGTCACGGACCAGCGAGACCAGGGCATTGTATTTGTCCAGATCGGAAACCCGCTCCAGTCCATCGCCGTACATCCGCTCCACTTTATTTCGATAATCCTGTTTGAACTGTTCCACCGTAATCCCGCTATCGGCCGGTCCGGCCTGAGCGGCATCAAGGACAGCCGTTCCCGGTTTGACTCCCGGTTTTATTGACGGGCGGCCGCTCAAATTCCTTTCCATATCCATCTACCGCGCCTCCTTTACGATCTAAGCTATCTGAAATTTTGCTACCTGAGTACCTTTCGTCACCTAAATGCCGGGAATCATTTTGCAGGATTTTTCCGCTCCCCCTCGGTCGTCGCTTTTGCATAGACCGCTATGCACAGCTCCGCTGTCTTTAAGGGAACAAAAAATCCTTGCAAACTTATTCTTTACTTTAAGTAACGCAAGGTACCAGCAGCGGATTTTGCCAGGTTCCGGCCAACTGCTGTCCGGCAGCAACAACCGTCCGGCTGTCACATACCGCATAATCAACAACCGCTCCCGATTCAATCCGGGTTCCCGGTAAAACCAGACTATTTCTAACGACCGCATCCCGGCTCACCTGCACGCCTCTAAATAAAACACTATTTTCAACCACACCCTCAATCCGGCAACCGCCGGCAATCAGCGAGTGAGCAACTTGCGATTGAGTGGTATATTTCGCCGGAGGTTCATCGCCGGTCCGGGTATAAACAGCCCGGAGCGGGACAAACAGGTCCCGCCGGACCATTGGCTCCAGCAAGGCCATATTGGCCTGATAGTAGCTCGGCAGGGAATATACCGGAAACACATGATGATTAACGCCAAACCCATAGCAGCGATACCGGGACATCTGCGGCAGCAGGCAGTGGTGGATAAAGTCCTGTTCCGCCGCTATATCACTTCCCTCCAGCAGAGCGACAAACAATTCCTTATCTAACAGAAATACCCCTGTGGCCAGCGAACTGTCAGGCGTTCCGCTTACAGTATCGTCCCAAGCGCTGATCCGCCCGTCCGAGTCGCAAACGGGCCTTAAAAAATCGTCAGGCATTTCGCCGCGCCAGGATTGTCCGGCATAGACGACAGTTATATCAGCCGCCCGGTCCTGATGAAATCGCAGCACCTCGCCATAATCAAGCGGACAGACGATGCTGTCGCCGCTAAAAGCAACGTAGTTTTGCCGGCTTCGCTTGATCCATTCCAGCTGCCGCCGCAAGCCGCCGACATCGCCGCCGTGCTCCCCCGAGAGGGCAACAGACCAGGGAAACACCCGCAAACCTTCCTGCTTGCGCTCCAGATCCCAGTCCCGGCCCGACCGCAGATGTTCAAACAGGAGCGGATGAGGCCGCTCCATAAACACCCCTACATGGGCGATACCGGAATGCACCATGTTGGATAAAATAAAATCAATCAGACGGTATTTACCGCCAAAGGGCAAAACTGCCCGCGGCGGCTGCTCACCTGCCGTTCCCAGCAAGGATTCGCTGCTGTCCAGACTGACAATTCCCAGAATGTCCATATACATTCTCCTAGCTGCCGGTCGGAATCCGCCGGCCTTTATTGCTGATTAAATACGGTGGCGCGGGGAAAGAACATATGGCTGCCGGTCAGGGTAATGCCGGCTGTCATATCAGCTTGTCCAATCCGGCACCCCTGCTTAAAGACACAATTTGCCCCGATAACGGCATGTTGAATATCCACCTCACTGCCAATATCGGTCCGGGGCATGACGATGGAATTTTTTACACAAGCCGATTTAGCCACCGTCACACCGGGGAAAAGCACCGAGTTCTCCACCGTGCCAAAAACGTTGCAGCCTTCGCTGATAATCGAAGCGGCAACCTTGGCGGCCGGTGCGATGTAATGGGGCGGGTGCAGGGAGTGTCCGGAGTAGAGCGGCCACTCTTCATCATAAAGATCAAATTCAGGGTTGTCTTTCAATAAATCCATATTAGCCTGCCAGAAACTATCCACCGTACCGATATCTTTCCAATATCCTGTAAAGGGATAGGCGTACAGCCTGCGGTTTTCAGCCAACATCCTGGGCAGCAAGTCCTTGCCGAAATCATGGGATGAGGCAGCCTCCTGGCTGTCCCGCAGCAAATATTTCTCCAGTGTCCGCCAAGTAAACACATAAATTCCCATTGACGCCAGGTTGCTTCGCGGCTGGCGCGGTTTTTCCTCAAACTCACCAATCCGGCTATCTTCCGTCACGTTCATAATGCCGAATCGGGAAGCCTCAGTCCAGGGAACCTTGATGGCGGCAATCGTAACATCAGCCTTTTGCTGACGATGGTAATCCAGCAGCAAGCTGTAATCCATCTTGTAAATATGATCACCGGATAAAATTAAAACATACTCAGGCAAAAAAGAATTGACAAAATTCAAGTTCTGGTAGACGGCATCGGCCGTACCGCGATACCATTGTCCACCTCCGTTCCTGACAAAAGGCGGCAAAATAAACGCACCGCCCCCCCTCCGGTCCAAGCCCCATGCACTGCCTGTTCCAATGTAGCTATTAAGCGCCAGTGGTTTATACTGTGTTAAAACTCCGACTACATCTACTTCCGAGTTCTGGCAATTGCTTAGAGTAAAATCAATGATGCGATATTTGCCGCCAAAGGGCAGCGCCGGTTTAGGCAGCCGTTTCGTTAATACCCCCAGACGGCTGCCCTGTCCTCCGGCCAGTAGCAGGGCCACACATTCCTTTTTGCGCATGAACCAGCCGATTCCCCCTTCCATCAAACTATCCGGATTCCTATCTAGCGTTTATTTTGCCTTTTCACAGCCGCTTTATACCGGCCGGACAAAAACAGGCGTTGCCAAAAAATGTGGCCGGCGTACAGGCCGGCCACATTACAATGCTAACCAGTTATAATAACGGGCTTAATCTTCCAAATTCCCACCGAATACTCCGACCCCATACGGTCACTGGAAAAAATGCCCGAGTGGGCAATATTCATCAGCGCCATTTTCTGCCATTCCCGGCTATGGCGGAATTTATTCTCCACCACCCGTTGCGCGTCACAATAGGCGGCAAAATCCTTTAACACAAAAAACTCATCGTTATTATGCAGCAAATCATTATAGAGTGGTCTGAACTCTTCCCGCTCCTCCTGGAAAAAGCCGTCGACCAACTGCTCCATAACGGTTTTGATGCGCGGATCATTGTGGTACATATCCCAGGCGCTATAACCGCCGTAATGGTAGTAATCAAACACCTGCTTGGCAGTCAGGCCGAAAATGACGATATTGGCATCACCTACCGCCTGTTTTATTTCAATATTGGCCCCATCCATCGTACCGATGGTAATGGCGCCGTTCATCATAAATTTCATATTGCCTGTGCCGGAGGCTTCCTTGCTGGCAGTGGAAATCTGCTCGCTCACATCGGCGGCCGAAATAATCATTTCGGCTAGAGAGACACTGTAGTTTTCCAGGAACACCACCTTAAGCTTTCCCTGGATGGCGGTGTCATGATTGATTTTTTCCGCCAGCACATGAATGAGCTTGATGGTTTGCTTGGCAATATAGTAGCCGGGCGCCGCCTTGCCGGCAAAGATAAAAGTTCGCGGCACCATGTCCAGTTGGGGGTTCTCCCGCAATTTATTGTATAGATGCATAATGTGCAATACATTGAGAATCTGCCGCTTATAGGCATGAAGACGTTTTACCTGCACATCAAAAATCGAATCTACATCCACCTGAATATCGTATTTATTACTGATAAACTGGGCCAGTTTCAGCTTATTCTGACGTTTAATAGCGGCAAACTGTTGCTGCAGGCTTTCATCCTGGGCGTAATTTACCAGTTGGATTAAATCACAGGGATATTTGATCCAGCTGCTGTCGATAGTCCGGGAAATCAATTCCGCCAATGCAGGATTGGACTTGATCAGCCAGCGGCGATGGGTAATCCCGTTGGTTTTGTTATTAAATTTATACGGGTACAGCCGGCTGAAGCCGGCAAAGGTATGATTTTTCAAAATCTCGCTGTGAATCTGGGCGACGCCATTGACACTGTAGCTGCCGACAACCGCCAGTCTGGCCATGTGGACCTGCCCGTCGGCGATAATCGCAATCTCACTCACAGCATCCCAGCTTTGTGTTTTATCCCATACTGTCCGGCATAGCCGTTCATGAATTTCCTGGATAATCAGATAAATCCGCGGCAACAGCTTCTCCAGCATGTCGACAGGCCATTTTTCCAGCGCCTCCGGCATAGTGGTATGGTTGGTGTAGGATATGGTATTGACGGTAATGTTCCAGGCCTCTTCCCACCCGAGTCCCGCCTCATCTATCAGCAGGCGCATCAATTCCGGGATGGCCAGCGCCGGATGAGTATCGTTGATATGCACACCGACCTTCTCCGGCAGGGTTCGCCAGGGCAGCGCCCGTTGCTTAAAGCAGTGTAAAATACTTTGCAAACCGGCCGAGACAAAAAAATACTGCTGTTTTAAGCGTAAAAGCCGGCCCTCATAGTGGGTATCGTCAGGATAAAGAATCTTGGAAATGCGTTCGACTGAATGACGGTACTCCACAGCCCGTGAATAATCGCCCCGGTTGAAGGATGACAGGTCAAAATCAATGGCCGCCGGTTCCGCGCTCCAGAGCCGCAGGGTGTTCACCGTCCGGTTCTGATAACCCACAATGGGGATATCGTAAGGGACGGCCAGAACCGGTTCGTAATCTTCGTGAACAAACATCCATTTGTCGGGCTGAATAATTTGAGTAATCCTGCCGCCAAACCGGACCTCCACTGTTTTATCGGCTTTGCGGTATTCCCAGATATAGCCGTTTTTAAGCCAGTTATCAGGCAGTTCCACCTGGTGATGATCAACGATTTTTTGTTCGAACAGACCGTATTTATAGCGGATACCGCAGCCATGACCGGGCAAATGCATGGCGGCCATAGAATCCAGCAGGCAGGCCGCCAGCCGTCCAAGCCCGCCGTTGCCCAACCCGGCGTCGGGTTCCGCCTCGGCCAGCGCCGCCAAATCAATGCCAAGCTCCGCCAATGCCTGGCGACAGGGTTCCTTCAACCCCAGATGGATTAAGTACATATCCAATAATTTGCCCAGCAAAAATTCCATGGAAAAATAAAAAACCTGTTTTTCATTTTTTGAACGGTATTGCTGCCTGGTCCGTATCCAATTTTGACTGATCACTTCCCGGACACAAGCGCCAAAAGCCATGTATTGTTCGTATAGATCGGCTTCCTCCAGCCCCTTGCCATACATGGACTGCAACTGATTAATAAAACTGTTCTTAAATCCGGCTTTATCAAAATTCACGTCCCGCTCTCCTTTCCTTGCCAAGCAGACCGGCCTGACGCCGCCGCTTCGCCGCTGTGGTTCTTGCACCAGATTCTGCTTACTGCGACAGCGCCGTGCCGGAAACGACCATAGCCAGCCCGCCCGTTCCTTTCAGGCAATTTCCCCGGGAAATACGCACATCCTGATCGCAGATCACATTTTCCAGCCGGACGTCACCTGTAATATGACAGCCAGGCATAACGATACTGTTTTTTATAATCGCCCCAGGCTCTACTGTCACACCATGAAAAATGACGCTATTTTCAATAACACCACCAATCAGGCAGCCACTGGCCACAATGGCATTTCGTACCCGGGCTCCCGTCAAATAAACGGCCGGCGGTTCCTCCTGATCGCAGGTATAGGTCATGCCTGCCTCGGCGAAAAACTGCTGCCACTTTTCAATGGTCAGAAGCTCCATATGGTGGCGGTAGTAACTTTGCGCCGAACCGATGCCGGCCACATAGCCTTTATGCCGGTAGCCGTATACACGCAGCCGGCCTGTTTGTTGCAAAACTCCGTCCAGTATGGTGTCGTAAGCACCACCCCGGCAGCCGGCGCTCACCAACTCTAAAAATAAAGACTTACTCATCAGGCACATATCCAGTGAAACCATTCCCTGGGTGGCAAGTCCCCGGACGCGACCATCTGCGTCCAGCAGCAAAGCCGTGTCTCCCGCTATTTTTTCCGCCAGACCTTTATCTCCCACCACCAGAGTTACATCAGCCTTGTGCAATTGATGAAAATGCTTTACCCGGCGATAGTCAAGGCTGCAGACCAAATGGCCGCCTGCTAACAATATATAATCCTGACGGCTGGCTTCAATATAGTCCAGATTGTGGTAAAACCCGGTTACATCGCTGTCTCCCTCATTGCGGAGCGGTAAAAAAAGCAACCCACCCCGCTTCCCGGCCAGCTGCCAATCCCGGCCGGAACGCAAATGATTCATAACCGCCCGGTATTGCCCTTGCAGCAATACTCCGACATTCTCTATACCGGAATTGACCATACTGGATAAAACAAAATCAATTACCCGGTACTCACCACCAAACGGCAGCACCGCGACATGTCGTATTCCGCTCATTTCAACCGGTGCCGCCTGCTGCCGGCCGAAGGAAATAAGCCCCATCACATTTTCCATAATCCGCTCCTTTATTGAACTGCTTTTTGCTTGCCGGCTACCCTACCTGCTTCCGCGGCAGAGCAGCTTCCGGTTGATGTCCTCGCGCTTCGTTCCCCGCCTTACCGGCAATCACAATCGGCTCTCCTTCGCTGCCTATTTGGACACCGCTGCCGATCCTGGCCTGACTGTCGACAATGGCCCGGTTGATTTGAGCCTGTGCACCGATATAGGCATCAGGCATAAGTACGGAATTTTTCACCTTGGCCCCTTCTGCAACATAGACTCCCGAAAAGACTACGCAGTGCTCCACCTCGCCTAAAATGGTGCAGCCCTGATTGATTAACGAATCGGTTACCCTGGCCGATGCGGCGATAAAATGAGGCGGCTGGATTTTAAACGGCGAATAAACAGGCCAGCGGCCGTCCCGTAAATCAAGCTTCGGGTTGGGTCCCAGCAAATCCATATTAGCTTCCCAAAGGCTGTCTACCGTCCCCACATCCTTCCAGTAGCCGGCATGGGTATACGACTGCATATTTTCACCTTCCGCCAGCATGGCAGGTATGACGTTTTTGCCAAAATCATGCTCCGACCGTTCGGTCAATGCATCGCGTTCCAGATAGCGACGCAGTTTATCCCAGGTGAAAATATAGATTCCCATGGAAGCCAGATTACTGCTCGCCTGTGAGGGTTTTTCCTGAAATTCGGTAATCCGGCCGGCTTCATCTACTTGCATAATGCCAAACCGCCCCGTATCCTCCCAGGGAACCCGGATGACGCCAATGGTTGCCGCCGCCTGCTTTCTCTTATGCTCCTCCAGCATTTTCCGGTAATTCATTGTATAAATATGATCGCCGGAAAGCACCAGAACATAGGCGGGCCGGTGTGCCTCGATGAAGTGAATGTTCTGGTAAATGGCATCGGCGGTTCCCTTATACCATTCGGCACTCCGCTCCCTGGTATAGGGCGGCAGGATAGCTACACCACCATGCTTTTTATCCAAATCCCAGGCACTGCCTGAGCCGATGTGACGATGCAGCGCCAGCGGTTGATACTGTGTCAGTACGCCCACAGTATATATGGCGGAGTTCCGGCAATTGCTCAACACAAAATCAATAATCCGATATTTCCCGCCAAACGGCACCGCCGGCTTTGCCGTCCTTTTCGTTAAACTTTCCAAACGGCTCCCTTGCCCGCCTGCCAGTATCATGGCCACACATTCTTGACTTGACATGCACCTACTCCTCTCAGTCATTATCATCGTACCGTCCTGCTGAATGAAATTCTGTCAGGCGTTTACGCAACAGGCGCAAGGCTCGCTGCGCCCGTACATACAATGTCTATGCCGCAGGTGCTGGCGCTATGACAAATAAATAAAGCCGGACAGCGTGCCGTCCGGGCCAAACAGAGGATTTTAACATATTCTGTAGAATAATGTTGTAATTTACCTGAATCAACCATTTACTGGCGTCAATTTACTAGGGAACCGCTGATTTAATGAGCCTGCCGGCCTGGCGAGAGATTTTTTCGGCTGGCAGGGAAGTAAAACCGCAGGAATAGCGGTCCCTATTTCAAAGTTTTGCTGACGCAGCCAGACGGAAAAAGATCCGTCTGGCTGTGCAGTGTGAATAAATCAGTGGTTCCCTAGGAGGCCTTACCGATGCACCTATTATGGATTCATGCCCTGGCGGAGAAATTGGCTAAAAACCGTTATTGCCTGGCAGTCCGCCGCAGTCTGATCGTTATTTCCCCGGCTGCCGTAGCCGGTTCCTTTGCCACCATGATCACTTTTTTCCCTGGGCTGTCTTTTCAGCAGTGGATGACTTCCCTGTTCGGAGCTTCCTGGTACCGCGGTGGTCAGGCCTTGATAAACAGTTCGTTTTCCATCATATCCATTCTTTTCGTTGCAGCCATCAGCTACTTTTTAGCGGAAAGCCATCCCCGTAACAGTCAGGGAAAACTGCATCCCCTGATTGCCTCGTTTGTCTCTCTCTCCTGCTTCATCCTGCTGCTGCAGCCTTTCGCCCAGGCTGAGGTGGGCGGCCCCTGGCTGGGAAAAAGCGGTCTGCTCTTGGCCATCATTACAGCCTTTGTCATGACCGAAGCCTTTCTTTATCTTTGTTCGCTGCCGGCCATCAATATCTCCCTGCTGGCCGATGAGGAAGAATCACTGATCATCGGCCAGGCCGTCTCGGCCATCATCCCCTACCTGCTGCTGCTTGCCGGCTGCTTTGCCGTCAAAGTTCTGTTGCACCAGCTGGCAGTGTACGACATACACGCTTATCTCAGCACGCAGCTCAGTCATCTGTTTACCTACATAACCTGGCCGCTGGGCCGGGCCTTACTGTTTGTCCTGCTGGTGCAAATCCTATGGTTTTTCGGCATCCATGGCAATGACCTGCTGTTTCCCGTTATGCGCGAGGTTTACTCTCCCGCCGGGTTGGCTAATCAGGCGGCGGTCTCGGCCGGATTGCCGCCGCAGGAAATATTTACCGACTTTTTTTTCAATCAGTTTGTCTTTCTGGGCGGCTCCGGCGCTACCCTCTGCCTGATTGTCTGCCTCCTGTATATTGCCAAGCACAAAAGTACCCTGCGCATCGCCCAGCTTTCTCTTATCCCGGGTTTGTTCAATATCAATGAAATCCTGTTGTTCGGCCTGCCGATTGTAATGAATCCGCTTTACTTCCTCCCCTTTCTCCTGGTTCCCGCCCTATTAACCTTTATTTCCTATGCCGTGATTAGTGCCGGTCTGGTTCCCACCCCCAGCTATTACGCCACCTGGACCACCCCGGCCTTGTTCGGCGGTTACTGGGTCACGGCATCCTGGCAGGGAGCTTTGCTACAACTGGCAAATCTGTTGTTAGGACTGTTTATCTACCTGCCTTTTGTTAAAGAAGCCGAGAAAAAGAAAGAGACCGAAATTCACAACTCTTTTATTTCCTTAATCCAAACCGCCGATTATTGGAATACACCTACTCCCCAGCATTTGCTGGAAAAAAATGACCGCCAGGGTACCATGGCCCGTTCGCTGGCCCGTGATCTGCTGCAGGCATTGGAAAAAAACGAGCTGTTCCTGGAGTATCAGCCCCAGGTCGATGCCACCGGTCAGGTCATCGGCGTCGAAGCCCTGCTGCGCTGGACCCACGAGGCCTATGGCAGGATACCGCCGCCGGTCATTATTACGCTGGCTGAAGAAGCGGGCATCATTGACCGGCTGGGAAAATGGATCATCGACACAGCCTGCAACCAGCTAAGAGCCTGGAAGCAGGAAGGACTCCCTTCGCTGCGCCTGTCCATCAACGTCTCGGTATTGCAGCTTTATCAGAAAAACCTGCTGGAAGATATCGCCGTCGCCATTGATCGAAATCAGTTGGACCCGCACGAATTGGAAATAGAAATAACCGAGAAATTCGCGTTAAGCAATGATCAACGCTCCCTTTCCACACTGGAGGCCCTCCATCGCTGCGGCGTCCGCATTGCGATCGACGATTTCGGTATGGGCCACAGCTCGCTCCAATATATTAAATACTTTCCCGTCGATACGCTTAAGATCGACCGCTCGCTTAGCCACGATGTGCTGGAGGACAGAAGCTATCAGGAAATTATTACCTCCATTGTCTCATTATGCAGCTCCTTGAACATCGATGTCATTGTAGAATATGTGGAAACCGACAAGCAGCGGGACCTGTTAAAAGAACTGGGATGCCTGCGCTATCAGGGTTATTTGTACAGCCCGGCGCTGCCGGCCGGCAAAATTCCCGACTTTGTACGCCGGCATCCCCACTAACCCCAAAAAACAACTTCACAACCTACCGCTTCTGCAAAAGCTCCTACTCATTTTTTCCACACCAACATAGCCAGCCTGCCTGGCAAGCTAAAAGGGGAGCCGGCCTGATCGTCAATCAGGCCGGCTCCCCTTTGTTATGTCTGACGCCAGCTTCTCAATTTAGTTAAATACTCGGCCGCCAAATCCATGACCGACATATTTTGCGCCGCCGCATCCTGCGACGTCAGCGTAATGACCGAACGGTCATCATAATATACGGTGATGCCATTTTCGTCATGATCCAGAATATATTGATCGGGATTATAGTCGGGCAGTTGCCTGAGCCGGAACAATGTCCCGGCTACGAAATAAGCCCGGTATGCCGGTTTGTACCCGGCATATTCGGCCGTAATCGGCGGCAGCGACCAATCGCCGTCCACCACTTGCGCCTCCTTCCCGTCCGCCCCCTCATTAACGGTCGGGGATATATTCTGATCTTTTATGTACCCTTCCACCGCCTTGATCCGGGCCTGCCCCTCCGGGTGGTCGGAAAACAAATCGTAATGATATTTCTGATCCATAGTGGCCAATTTCTCTAAGCCAATCAACATGCTATAGGGATTGTAACCGGCCCGGTAAGTATGTACGAATCCCAAATAATCGGCTTCCCGTTCATCAGAACGGCTATAGCCGGCCATAATCGCATTGTAGGCCAAATTTTGCAGCAACGCCCCCCTGTCGCCAAACAGCACGCCGAATAAAATATTCATACCCAGTCCCTTTTCAATCTGGCGCACGCTATGGCGCTTGACAATATGCCCGATCTCATGTCCGATAACTCCGGCCAGTTCCTCATCGGAAGGCATGAGGTCAATCAAGCCTTTATAGACATAAATAAAACCGCCCGGTACGGCAAAAGCGTTAACCTCTTTTGAATTGAGCACTTTAAACGTATACGGCAGGTCTTGACGGTCACACACGGCAACCAGACGCCGGCCGATCCGGTCGACCCGTTCCTGCAGAGCCGGATCATCCAGCAATCCATACTGCTTTTCCACCTGTTTGGCCACGTTGCGGCCCATTTCAATCTCATCCTTGGTGCTGATTAGCGTTCCCGCCTGAGCCACCGGAAACTGAACCCCTTGCAGGAAGATCAAGATACCCAGACAAAAACTGAAAATCAGGCGCACTCCCAACCGAACCATCGTTACCTCCTGGGGGAACCGAATTAAAAGCAGCCATTTGGTGCACGCTGTAGAGAGAAGCAGCCCCCTCACCTGCCGCCAACTGCATTCTATATTAATCTTAATATTCTCGCCAAAGCAGAAAAATCCTGCCACACGACCCCTGAGGCATGTTTTCAAACTAACGGAATGATCCCTGGCGAGTGATTTTTGTGCCAGACAATGCAACATTTTTTGCAGGAATAGGGGTCCCTCTTTTTAAAAAAGGGTACCGAAATATCGCATAAAAGGCACCGGCAGAGGACATTGGGGCTAGTTTAAAAACGCTCTCTAATGCCTCGGTCATCACAAAGATACTATAATTCCCCTAAAAACTACACCATTAGTCAAATAAAGCCGCTATTAAAGCTAATTATTTATGTAAATAAATAAAAATTTATTCCTTTTATTGCCACATGAACAAAATCGTGGTACTATTATTAATGATTTATCTTTTAATATCGCGCCATATTTCAGAAAGGAAGGTGACCGTCATCGATTTAACAGTCAGACAGTCCAATATCTTAGAAATAGTAAAACAATCCGGTCCTATTACCGGGAAAGATATCGCCGATAAACTTGGCCTCAGCCGGGCAGCCTTGCGCTCTGACCTGGCCGTACTGACCATGTCCGGTCTATTGGGAGCCAGGCCACGGGTCGGCTATTACTACACGCACAAGACTCCTTCCGACTATATTGCCACTATATTAGGCAATATCCAAATCAGTGATGCTCATTCCTTACCGGTTGTCATCCGGGAGAACTGTTCGGTCTATAATGCCATCGTAACGATGTTTACCGAAGATGTCAGTACTATTATGATTGTTTCCGAGGGAGGTTTCCTGGAAGGCGTGGTTTCCCGCAAAGACCTTCTGAAAGCCAGTATGGGTGATAGAAATCTTACCGAACTGCCCGTAAAAGTGGCCATGACCCGTATGCCGAATATTATTGTCACCACCCCGGATGAGCCGGTGCTGGACGCCGCAAAAAAGCTCCTGAACCATCAGGTGGATGCTTTGCCGGTAGTCAAGGTTGTTGTTGTTGACAAAACAGAAAAATTACAAGTTGTAGGACGTTTCACTAAAACCAATATAACCAGGCTCTTTGTCCAACTGGCCGATACCGGTTATAGCATATAAGGAGGCATATTTGAATCATGAACACAATACCAATTGTATATATACTGTCTGACTCAATCGGCGAAACCGGCGAAATCGTGGTAAAGGCAGCCATCAGCCAATTCGGTTCAGGGCGTGTGGACATCCGGCGCATTCCTTTCCTGGCGTCGGAGGAGCAGGTGGACGAGGTGTTATCCGAAGTGGAGGCGGTCGGCGGCATCGTTGTCTACACGCTGGTAGGCCCGGAGCTAAAGTCCTATCTGGAAAACAAGCTACATGAACTCAATCTGGCTCACGTAGATATTATGGGACCACTGCTAAACGCTTTTAGCAAGGTAACCAGTCTGCAGCCGAAAAATGAACCGGGAATTATCCGTAAAGTGGATAAAGATTATTTCAATAAAGTAGCAGCTATTGAGTTTGCCGTCAAGTTTGACGACGGCAAGGACCCGCGTGGCCTGCTACGGGCCGATCTCGTACTGATTGGCATATCCCGGACATCCAAGACACCCTTATGCATGTATTTAGCCCATAAAGGAATCAAAATGGCCAATGTCCCACTGGTGCCCGACGTAACACCGCCTGATGAGCTTTACCAGATTCCGACCAATAAAATTGTCGGCCTGACAATCAGACCGCCTCTCTTGCTGGAAATACGCAAAGAGCGGTTAAAAACGATGGGGTTATCTCCTGCTGCCGACTACGCCAGTCCGGAACGGATCTTTTACGAAATTGATTATGCTCTTTCGATTATGCGAAAAATAGGTTGCCCTATTATTGACGTAACCAATAAAGCAATGGAAGAAACAGCAGCCAAACTGCTGGATTACTACCGTAAAGGAGCGATGTAAATGTCAAACTATGTGTACATGTTCACCGAAGGACGCGCCGACATGAGGTCTTTGCTTGGCGGCAAGGGTGCCAATCTGGCGGAAATGACCAATCTTGGTCTGCCGGTACCCTGTGGAATGACCATCACGACAGAAGCATGCCGGGATTATTATCGGGTCGGCGGGTCCTTCCCTGATGGCTTGCGGGAAGAAATCCTGGAAAAGCTAAAACTCGTCGAAAGCAAGTCCGGTAAGAAACTGGGTGATCCGGGCGACCCACTATTGGTTTCCGTACGGTCAGGCGCCGTATTTTCTATGCCTGGCATGATGGACACCATCTTAAATCTCGGTCTTAACGAAACAACGGTCCAGAGTGTGGCCAAAAACACCAACAATCTGCGTTTTGCCTATGATTCCTACCGTCGTTTCATTCAGATGTTTTCCGATGTCGTGCTGGAAATACCCAAGCATGAATTTGAGTACATATTGAGCAAGGAAAAAGAAACTGTCGGCGTTGTATACGACCAGGAGCTGTCGGCCCAGTCGCTGCGTAACGTCATCGACAAGTATAAGGAGCTGGTGGAAAACCAGACCGGACGCTCCTTCCCCGAAGACCCGCTGGACCAGCTCTTTATGGCGGTCGAAGCGGTCTTTAGATCCTGGAACAACCAACGGGCCATTATCTACCGTAATTTGAATAAAATCAGCCATGACCTGGGAACGGCTGTCAATGTGCAATCCATGGTTTTCGGCAATATGGGCAACGACTCAGGCACGGGCGTTGCGTTCAGCCGCAATCCTTCCACCGGCGAAAACATCTTGTACGGCGAATATCTGATGAACGCCCAGGGAGAAGATGTGGTAGCCGGCATCCGCACACCGCAGCCAATTGCCCAATTACAACAGGACATGCCGGAAATCTACGGCCAATTTGTGAACATTGTCCAGACACTGGAAAATCATTATAAAAATATGCAGGATATTGAGTTTACCATTGAACGGGGCAAGCTCTATATGCTCCAATGCCGTAACGGCAAACGTACCGCCCAGGCAGCCGTAAAAGTTGCCCATGACATGGTTCAGGAAAATCTTATCGGCAAAACAGAAGCGCTGCTGATGGTGGAACCGGAACAGCTCGATCAACTCCTGCACCGGCAGATTGACAGTTCAGCCAAGCTTACGGTCATTGCCAAGGGTTTGCCAGCTTCACCGGGAGCGGCCTCCGGTCAGGTGGTTTTTGACGCCGACAAAGCGGAAAAGATTGCCAAGCTCGGCATCAATGTCCTCATGGTACGCATGGAAACAACGCCTGACGACATTCACGGCATTATCGCCGCCGAAGGCGTTCTGACCAGTCGGGGCGGCATGACTAGTCACGCAGCGGTAGTGGCCCGCGGCATGGGAAAACCCTGCGTCTGCGGCTGCGAATCAATAAAAATTGATTACGCTAAACAGGAATTTACCGTAGGCGGCCTGACTATCAAGGCCGGCGACGTCATCTCCATCGACGGTGCTACCGGCAGAGTCATCTCCGGTCAGGTGCCGATGAAAGATCCGGAACTCTCAACAGAATACACTACGCTGCTGGGTTGGGCCGATGAAGTGAAAAAACTGAGCGTCAGGGCTAATGCCGATACTCCCGAAGATGCCGCCAAAGCTCGCGCTTTCGGCGCAACCGGCATCGGTCTTACCCGTACCGAGCACATGTTCATGGGTGCCGACCGGCTCCCCTTCGTTCAACAGATGATCCTGGCCGAAAGCCTGGAAGAACGCCAGGATGCGTTATCCCACCTGTTACCGATTCAGGAGAATGATTTCTACGGCATACTTCAGGCCATGGAGGGGCTTCCTGTCTGCATCCGTTTGTTAGACCCGCCGCTGCATGAATTTTTGCCCAGTCTGGAAGAATTGCTGGTAGAAACGACGAAACTGCGCACCTCCGGCAAAAATGCCCAATTGCTGACCGAAAAAGATTCCCTGCTGCGCAAGATACGACAATTGCACGAGTTCAATCCCATGCTGGGACACCGTGGCTGCCGCCTCGGCATTACCTTCCCGGAAATCTACGAAATGCAGATCCGCGCCATCTTCAATGCGGCAGCCCGCCTGACGAAAGAAGGCTATACCGTACTGCCTGAAGTGGAAATACCGCTCACCATCGACAAGGCCGAACTAATTTTCTTTAACGACCGGATTAAAACGATTGCCCAGGAAGTCTTTGCCGCCTACGGCACTTCGTTCCACTACAGCTGCGGCACTATGATCGAAATTCCCCGGGCCGCCCTGTTGGCCGACGAATTGGCGGAAGTATCGGAATTTTTCAGCTTTGGCACGAACGACTTGACCCAAACCTGCATGGGCTTTAGCCGTGACGACGCCGAAGGCAAATTCCTGCCCTACTATCTGGAACAGAAAATATTGAAGGAAAATCCCTTTATCGCCCTTGACCGCAAAGGCGTGGGCCAACTCATGAAGCTGGCAGTGGAAAAAGGACGGCAAACCCGCCCCGACCTGATCACCGGTATTTGCGGCGAACATGGCGGCGAACCCAGTTCAATTGTCTTTTGCCATCAACTAGGCCTGGATTTTGTCAGTTGCTCGCCCTACCGGGTGCCTATCGCCCGGCTGGCGGCTGCACAAGCCGCAGTCAGCCAGGGAGAAAACCTGGGCACCCGCTAATCCCCGTATAAAAAAGAACAACCCCCTTTCTGTCCCCGGACGCTTACGGGACAAAAGGGGGTTGTTCTTTTACAGTTTATTGATGATGCTGGCGCTGTAAGCGGCGCCAAAGCCGTTGTCAATATTGACAACCGTCACTCCGCTGGCGCAGCTATTCAGCATAGTAAGCAACGGCGCCAACCCGCCAAAGTTCGCACCATAGCCCACACTGGTCGGCACGGCAATAACCGGTTTATCCACCATGCCGCCGATCACGCTGGCCAGCGCGCCTTCCATACCGGCCACCACAATAATAACTTTAGCGCCGCGGATGATTTCCATTTTGGCAAACAGCCGGTGAATGCCGGCCACACCGACATCAGTGATCTTCTCCACCCGATTGCCCAAGGCTAAAGCCGTTTCCGCCGCCTCTTCCACCACCGGCAGATCGGACGTACCGGCAGCCACAATGGCAATATAGCTGTCCGTCTGCTCTGCAGCCTTACGCCGGACGGTAATCGTCCGTCCCAGCGGATTATAAGCCGCTTCTTCCGTCAGTTCCGCTACCGCCCGGTACATCGCTTCATTAGCCCGGGTAGCCAGGATGGTAACATCCCGGTCTAGCATAAAGGCTACAATTTCCCGTACCTGCTCCACCGTCTTACCTTCGCAATAGATAACCTCCGGATACCCCACTCTAAGCTCGCGGTGATTGTCAATCGTGGCAAAACCAAGCTCGGTAAAGGGCAAGTCCTCCAACGCCTGCTGAGCCTTTTCCACACTTACCTGCTGGTCGTGGACCAATTGCAGCAAGTGCTTTAGCTCCTCTTTGTTCATCCTGCCGCCTCCTTACCGTTACTGCTCCCTGGCAGAACTGCCGAACCCAGTTGTTCATTCAGGCTGCCCATGCGGTATCCTTCCAAATCCAACGAAACGTACCGGAACCCGTACTCCTTCAACTGTCCGGCAATCCGGTCCAGCAGCGGCACATCAAACAGCTTGCCGCGGTCGCCGCGGGGCACCTCAATCCGGGCGATTTCACCATGACAGCGGACTCGTACCGCCCGAAACCCTATGCTCATGAGATAAGTTTCCGCCTTTTCGATTTTGGCAAAATCGTCAGTCTTCAATTCATTCCCATAAGGTATTCTGGTTAGCAGGCAGGCATAGGGCGGTTTATCCCAGGTGGGTAAGCCCATATCCCGGGATAACTGCCGGATCTCCGCCTTGGTAAGCCTGGTTTCGAGCAACGGACTGCGGATGCCTAATTCTTTTAACGCCTGCAATCCAGGACGGTAATCACCGGTATCGTCAAAATTTGTCCCGTCAACCACATAGGTAAAGCCTTCTTCCCTGGCTTTGGCCTGGATCAGACTGAACACAGCCTTTTTACACAGGTAGCAGCGATTTTCCGGATTAAACCGGATTGTATCTAATAGCGGTACTTCCAGTATTTCATGGGCAGCACCGATTTTACCGACCAATTCTTTAGCCTCTTTTATTTCCCACCGCGGAATATACGGCGAAAGGATGGTTAGGCCCTTCATGTTATTTCCCAGCGTTTCATAAGCCGCCTTTAGCAAAAAGGTGCTGTCCACTCCGCCGGAAAAGGCCACCACCACCTTGCCCAGTTGCTGCAACAGAGCTACAAGCTCTTTATATTTTTCACTTGCTGGCATAGCCCTTTTCCTCCATTAGCTTTGCTACTTCCCGGTAGATGAACGTCAGCGGCACAGCGTGCGCGGCGGCAGAGCGCCGGCAGTCCTCATATTCCGGCTTATATTTAACCAATTTTCCACCATAATAGGCCTTCTTCACACTGATCTGGCCGTAGCAGGTATCCAATGTCTCGAATTCACGGTCCAGCATAATTTTTTCCACCGGGTATTTGCGCACGCCTAGGGCCGTCGTTTCCTGCAACAGCAGGTCCAGCACCGCCTGTTCGTTGGCAGCCTCGGCCAGTACGCTGAGCGTCGTGGCCAGTCGTCCCTTTTTCATGACAATCGGACTTTTCCATACATCAAGTGCACCGGCGGCAAACAGCCGTTCCTCTACGTAACCGTATTGTTCGGGACTCATGTCGTCCAAATTGGTCTCCCATATCCACTGCCCGGTTTTAGCCGCACTTCGGCTATCGTCGCGGCCCAGATACACCCGGAGAACATTGGGGATATCCATATCCCGGTGACCAATGCCATAGCCTGTTTTCTCAATGATAAAATCGATTTCATCGGTAAATTGGTCCACATTAGCCGCTAAAACGGCCGCCCCCGTCGGCGTAGTCGTCTCAAAAGGAACAAGACCGGACTTGACCGGAATTCCCTGCAAAAGCTCCGCTGTCGCCGGCGCCGGCACCGGCATAACCCCATGGGCACATTTCACAAAACCGCCGCCTACCTGCACCGTCGATGCCAGAATCTTGTCCACCTGTAAATAATCCAGCGCAATGGCGGCGCCAACCATATCGACAATCGAGTCGGTCGCCCCTACCTCATGAAAATGAACCTCTTCCACCGTCTTGCCATGAACTTTGGCTTCCGCCGCCGCAATCTTCCGGAACATCCGGCAACTTAGTGCTTTGACCCGCTCACTTAAGCGACTGTTATTGATGATCTGCTCAATATCATACAGATTCCGGTGTACGTGGGGCTTGTCCCCTTCCCCGGCAGCCGTTGACGAGCTATGATGATGATGGGCATGCTCTTCCTGTTCATGATGGTGATGCTCATGTCCATGGTGATGATGATCATCATCATCGTGGTGGTGGTGATGATCGCCATGTCCCTGATTATGGCTATGCCGATCTCCTGTTTCATCCGCCTGGGCCGGTTCAGGTTCCGCCGTCAAATGAACCTTCACCTGCGTACCGGTTATACCCTGTTTCATCGCCTGTTCTACAGTAATAACATATTCGCCGCCAAGCTCCAGCTTGGCCAGTTCCTGGCGCAAATACCCCTCATCCACACCCAGGTCCAGCAAAGCCGCCAGATTCATATCGCCGCTAATTCCGCAAAAACAGTCATAGTATAAAATTCGCACCACAAGTCCTCCTTTGCTCCGGGAAACTCCCGCTTTATCGTTAAGCCAAAGACCTGCCGGTTTAGATAACCGTGCAGGTCTTCCAGTTTACAGCAATTTAGCCCATAAATCCAAAAGTGAGGCTATTTCCGCCTGCAGGACGCCACGCGTCGTCAGTGGATGTCCGGCGCAGTCATCCAGTAAGGCCTGCAAATGTATAAGCATGGCCGCTGTCCGTTGCTCCGGCGACGGCAACTCCGGTGTTTCCGCCAGGCCGGCCAGAACCAGAGCCCGGTGGTATTTGCTGCTCGATTCCAGCACCAGTGGGTAGCGACGGACTAAAGCAGCCCCCAGCCGAAGCACTTCGGCCGGCTGCCCGCTTTTCAGCTCCAGCTCCAGTTCCAGAATAGGAGCCCGTTTGCCGCCGGCAACAATCTCGCCCCGGTCGGCCGCCACTTCGATCCCGGTATGTCCGGCCCGCTCGATATATAGTGTGTGCCGTTCAAACACAGTGCTGCATAACGGGACTAGCTGCGCAGCCCCAATGGCTTCCGCCAGCAAAGCTCCGGCCGGACTGTGCTTAAAAACCGTAAGATCTACCGCCGGACCGTCAACCGGAACATTCCACTCCTGCCGCCGGTGCAATCCACCCGTCGCTGTACCGCCTCCCTTGACCGTAGCCATCCATTGTCCCGACTCCTGCCGGATACGGTAGGTCAACCGCTTTTTACGCAGTTCACCACTTGCGGTATCATAATAAACGGCCTGCAGCATATCCCGCCGCCACTCCGGCTCAACAGCCATCTGCCGTAAGAAATCATCCTTCAGCAATGTCTCCCAGCCGGCTGCTTCGCTAAACCGCAGCTTTAATTCCAATTCCGTGTCGCTTGTCATGATTCCTTCTGCCAGCCTTTCGTTCACAACTCGCCTTCCACAGTTAACGGTTCCAGCGGCGCCGGGGCTGTGGCAGCCTCCGTCAGCAGAGCCACTCTGTCTTCGGCCGCTTTCTTAAATTCTTTATAGCTTAAATTATACAATGCATCCAAAAACTTCGGCATAAAACTGCCCGGCCCCTTGCTATTTTCTGCGGCTTTTTGGGCGGCAGCGCCATAAAAGGCCAAAGCGGCTAATACACCTAGCTGCGGTTCATCCGCCACAGCCAGAAAAGCACCGGTAAGCGATGTTAAGGCGCAGCCGGTACCAGTTACCAGTTGCAGCAGTTCATGTCCCGTAGCATTGGTCATCACCGCCTGTCCATCAGTCAGATAATCGGTGGCACCGGTGGCAACCACCAGTGTCGAGTACTCCAGAGCCATTTTTTTCACCGCCGTCAAGTCAAGACCGGAATCTGCACTGTCAACCCCCTTGACTTGCCCGGCCGTCCCGGCAATAAAGCCGATTTCACCGTAATTGCCGCGAATCAAAGCAAGACGGACATCCTGCAAAATTTGCCCGGCAGTGATATTGCGATAGGCGGTGGCTCCTACTCCCACCGGATCGAGGATAACTGGCTTTTGAAACTTATTGGCATATTCACCGGCCTTTAGACAATACCCCACCTGCCGGGTATGCAATGTCCCGATATTCAATACCAGCACGCTGCAAATTCTCGCCAGGTCCTCTGCTTCCGCAGCCCCCTCCGACATAATAGGTGAAGCGCCTGCCGCCAAAAGGACATTTGCCGTAAAATTAGTCACCACTGTGTTGGTAATGTTATAAACCAGTGGATTTTTTTCTCTTACCGCCTCCCGGACAGCCCATAAATCCTTCAACATGAAACCAGCCTCCTCTCATTCCCTTCATACTGTCTTACCGTACACCAGACAAAACCGCCTGTGCATACCTTTTCTCTAGGACGTGTTTTAATTTCCCTCTTCAATGCTGCGTGAATCCTCCGGTACCGTCAAAAACCGTATATTCGGATTGCGTTCCACAATCCAGTTCAGCGACCACTCATTGTTAATTAAAGCCACTGGGCGGTCTTTAATATCCTGGACCAGCAAACCGCTGTCCATGCTCTTAATAGCCTTGATATCCGCTTCACTGCCGGCCAGCCAGCGGGCCACGCCAAAGGGAAGCCGGTCCATGATGATGGTAACGCCGTACTCGTTTTTCAACCGGTATTCCAGTACTTCAAACTGCAGGCTGCCTACCGTGCCAATGACAAAGGACTCCACCGCACTGTCGGGCTGCCGGAAAACCTGCACGGCGCCTTCCTGGGTAAGCTGAGTCATTCCCTTGACAAACTGCTTGCGCTTCATCGTATCCTTCGCCTGCACCCGGGCAAACTGCTCCGGCGGAAACACCGGAAAATCCTGAAAGGTAAAGTCGCGGCCAAGCGGGCATAAAGTATCGCCGATACCGAAAACGCCCGGATCAAACAAGCCGATGATGTCACCGGGATAGGCTTCCTCAATAATAGCCCGTTCCTGCGCCAAAAACTGTTGCGGTTGAGCCAGCTTGATCGGTTTGCCGGACTGCACATGCAGCACTTCCATGCCGCGGGTAAACTTGCCGGAGCAAATCCGGATAAAGGCCAGGCGATCACGGTGGGCCGGATTCATATTGGCCTGGATTTTAAAAACAAAGGCAGAAAATTCTTCCCCATCAGGCTTGATCTCGCCCTGGGAAGACAAGCGCGGCGCCGGTTCCGGCGCTAACTGCAGAAACTCTTCCAGGAAGCTCTGAACCCCAAAATTCGTCATGGCACTGCCAAAGAACATGGGGGTCAGCTCACCCGACTTAACCTTGGCAAAATCAAACTGATCGCCCGCCATATCCAGCAGTTCAATATCCTCACAAAGAGCGTTATGTATGCTTTCCCCCAAGAGTGCTTTAAATTCCGGATCATGAACATCTCCGGCTTTGGACGCCATGGCCGTGCTGCCATGGTTGCCCTTACCCTCAAACAGCTCGATCCGGGCCAGCTTACGATTATACACACCCTGATAGTCGCCGTCCACGCCAACCGGCCAGTTCATCGGATAAGCCCGTATACCCAGCACATTCTCAATTTCTTCCATCAACTCAAAAGGATTTTTCCCATACCGGTCAAGCTTGTTGACAAAGGTAAATACCGGGATGCCCCGTTGTTTGCAGACATAGAACAGTTTTTTCGTCTGTTCTTCAACGCCTTTGGCCACGTCAATCAACATGACGGCACTATCAGCGGCCATCAAGGTGCGGTAAGTATCCTCACTAAAATCCTGATGCCCGGGAGTATCCAGAATATTAATCCGGTATCCGTTATAATCAAATTGCAGCACACTGGAGGTAACTGAAATTCCTCTTTGCTTTTCAATTTCCATCCAGTCGGAAACGGCGTGTTTCTGCGCTTTACGGGCCTTTACCGATCCGGCTAGACGAATGGCACCTCCGTACAGCAGTAATTTTTCCGTAAGGGTTGTTTTACCGGCGTCAGGATGAGATATAATGGCGTAGGTGCGCCGCTTTCTTGTCTCTTCGATTAATTCATTCATTATCCAGCTAGAATCCTCCCATTTCAATTGCTACTACTACTATAGTAACAGGCAGTAAAATTGTCAAATAAATATATTATGGAAGCTTTAATGAAACACCGCCAGCAACGGCTCATAAAGAAAATGCAGAAATAAAAAAAGTACGATGCCAACCAAACCGCCAACCACTGAACCGTTAATCCTTATCCACTGCAGATCATTGCCTACCCTGCTTTCCACAAACCGGCTCAATCGTTCGTCACTAAAGGAAGCCAGCGCTTGCCTGATTACCAAACCAATCAGCTCATGCCGGCTTTCCAGCATACGGTTTAACAATCGACGGGCTTCCCGGTCCAGCCTTTTCCTTAAGGGGACATCCTGCTTAAACTGGCGCCACAAACGGCCGCTTTGCCAAAGCAGCCATCTATGCACAGGCGATCGCGGCGTAAGTGAGTCGGCTACCAGGGCCTGGATCAGTTTAACGGCGGTTTGGTAAACGTCAGGCTGGGTCAGCACGGCTACTTTCCAATGCTCTACCGCCTCATCCCACTCTGCTGTATGCTGAAACGCTTCCGCCAAGTCGATCACCTGTTCTTCCAGCCAAGTTCGCAGCGGTGTTTCGCCGCCGGCAAATTCCTCGACGGCCAGCACCAGCTCGGCATGCACCGCAGTGGCAGCCTCCTCCAGATTAATACTGTCGGTTTGCTCTCCCAGCCAAATGACGGTCTTGCCAAATAGCGACCGCTCCTTGCTTGCCTTGAACTCCTGTAAATATTGGTAGATGGCGTCCTTACTTTTATCGGAACGGACCAAACTCAATAATTCGGCAGCTACCCAATCGAAGAAATGGCGATAATAGCCCTGTTCAACCATCCAACCTGCTGCCTGTTTGGCAGTTGGCGCCAGTTGCAGGCTATCGGTTGCCGCCTGTTTAATCATGTTTTCCAGAAGTTGGGTTATAAAGGAAGAATGCAGCCAGACAACGAGCTGCCGGCGATGCCGGAGCAGCCAATCGGTCAGGATGGGCTGCTCCCGTTCCTCCCGTTCCACCCAAGCGATCAACACCGTCGTAACCGATGTTTGAGCCAGCCGCTGCTTAAGAGCGGCAACGCTGAGCAAGTCGCGTTCGATAAAATCGGCGATGGCGTCAATCATTCGCTGGCGGTTGCGCAATAAAATGGCCGTATGCCAGGGAAAGCCCAGCGGCTTTCTGAACAAAGCCGTCACGGCAAACCAATCGGCAATGCCACCGGCTAAAGCAGCCTCCAGACCGGCATAACATAGCTCCAGCCAAAAAACGCCCGGCATAGACTGTTTAACGACACGAATCAGCAAAAATAAAACAAATAGCAATCCCAATATCCAGTTAGCCCTATCCTTATACGGCATAGCCAATATTCTCACCCTATCAAAAAAAATCCACCGCCCGGTCAATCAGAAAAATCAGACCGCCGGCCAGCCCGCCCACCAGGGAACCATTAATCCGGATCATCTGAAGATCATGGCCGACTTTATCCTCAATGAAGCGAATTAGCCAATCATTGCTGAATTGCTCCAGACTGCTTTTTATCAAGCGGCCGATGTCCGCTCCGTGCCGTTCCACAAAACAGCATAGCCTTTGTTTTATCATCTGATCGGCCACCGCTCTGGCCGCCTCATTGCCGGCGAACTCCTCCAGTATTTGTTCCAGGTACCGTGACAACCGCCCCAGTTCCCATAGCAGGCGCTGCCTGTCTACCGCATCAGCCTGCAAGAGGCGCTGTAGCGCCGGAAATAGCTGCTCGCCCAGCCGGCTCTCAACCAGTCGTTGTTTAAGCCAGTTATCCAATTGATGACGCAAAGTCCGGTCTCTTTGGACTTGCCGCATCTTTTGACGCAGCCAGTTATGCAGCAGTCGTCGCGCCGGGTGCTCCGGTTGCTTCATGGCCTCCAGCAGGGCGGTCAAAGCGCGTTGGATGGCTCGGCCAGCCTGCTCCGCCGATAGCTGGAACAACTGATCGAATACCTTCCGCCGGACTTTTTCCTTTTCATAGCTTTGTTGAACCTGGGCCAACAGGGGAGCCAGCATCGACAAAAACTGCGGTTGCCGGATGAGGCGGCTAACTTCCTCCAGGACAAAAACAACTATGGCAGCATCATATTTACGGCGCAGCAGCCAGGCAACTCCCATCAAAAGCGGTTCCGCCAGGGAAAGGGTTGACAGATTCTTTTGCACCAACTGATTCAACAAATGCGCGGTCTGGCGGGCTTTCCCCTGCTGAGCCAAGGTCAAGAGTGCCAGACGAAGCAGCTTTTCTACCTGCCGCTTGCCATCCTGCCTGTATAAGTATTCCAGAATAACCGCCGTAGTGTCATAATCACGCAGTGTTCTGGCCATATTGCTGCCTGTCATCAGGTCATCCTGCACCATAACGGAAAAGGCGTGAAACATTTGCTCCCGCTTACGAGGGATCATCGCCGTATGCCAGGGAAAGCCCAGCGGCTTTCTAAACAACGCTGTTACGGCAAACCAGTCGGCCAGCCCGCCGGCCAACGCAGCACTGGCTACGGCACACAGCAAACCGCCGCCCAGAGTATGCCGGTACGGATAACTTGCCAGGCAAATTAACAAAGTAATTCCCAATAACAGGTTAGCTTTATGCTTCATGGATTTCATCCAACACCCTCGCTTTATTACAGCTTCTTATCATTATTTCTCGCCGCCGGGCGCTTTTCCTATCAAAGACGTCCTTATATCCATATAATATGTCCTGTTCCTTCGAGAACCACTGATTTATTCGCACTGCGCGTCCTGACGGATCTTTTTCCGTCTGGCTGCGTCAGCAAAACCTTGAAATAGGGACCGCTATTCCTGCGGTCTTACTTTCTTGCCAGACGAAAAAATCTCTCGCCAGGCCGACAGGCTCATAAAATCAGCGCTTCCCTAGTTTTTCCGGCAACAGCCCAGAAAAAAGAGATATTTCATTTTAAAAATGAAATATCTCCAGAGAGATTAGGGAATCACTATGTTAGCGCATCTGGCTGGCCAATTGCTGCAACTTGGCAACCCGTTCCGCCGTAGACGGGTGAGTGCTAAACAGGCTGGTCATCCAGGAACCTGCGCCACTGAGCGGGTTGATAATAAAAAGATGCGAAGTAGACGGCGTCGCCGCGGGCATCGCCGCATTCTTGGCATAGTATTCGATTTTCTGCAGGGCGCTGGCTAAAGCCAACGGGTTGCCGGACATGAGTCCACCGGTTTTATCAGCCTGATATTCCCGGGTGCGGGATACGCCCAGTTGGATCAGGGTCGCTGCCAGAGGAGCCAATACCACCAAGAAAACAAGCCCTACAATGCCGCCAATCCCGTTATCGTCATCATCACTGCGGCCGGTACCAAAGATTGCCGCCCATTGCGCCATATTGGCGATCATCGAAATGACCCCGGCAATTGTGGCAACAACAGTGCTGATCAGAGTATCACGGTTTTTAATGTGGGACAGTTCATGGGCTACCACGCCTTCCAGTTCCTCCCGGTTAAGGGCCTGCATAATGCCTGTGGTCACCGCTACGGCACCATGCTCCGGATTGCGGCCTGTTGCAAAGGCATTGGGTGTATTGGTATCAATAATGTACACCTTCGGCATCGGCAGCGCCGCTTTTTTGGCCAGATTGGCCACCAAACGAATTAAATCAGGGGCGTTCTGTGCGTCCACCTCACGGGCATTGTACATTTTGAGAACAATCTTGTCACTGAACCAATAGCTGCCAAAATTCATGAGGATTGAAAAAATGAACATAAGAAGCATGCCGTGCGTACCGCCAAACATATTGCCGATGGCGAGTAGTAGACCGGTTAGCGCCGCCAGTAAAATTGTCGTTTTCAGTGAGTTCATATCATTTTCCTCCATTTTCTATTTTACTATAAAAATAGACCTTTGGTATGACGATGATCATACCAAAGGTCTTGCTTTATTGGGTATTATCCAACGAACAACACCAGATGATGGTCATCGGTTGTTGATGCTGTTCTTACAAGCTACTCCCCTAAGGTTCGCTTCTATTGAATTACTTACAGTATAACAAACTTTCCCGCTTTTGTAAAGCACCGATTGCGGACAATGCTGCCGGCAAACAGGTGCTTCCCGTTGCAGATAAGGCCGCCTTGTAATATGATACTAGTGGTCCACCAACTCTGAAAATACAATTCCTTTACGGTCCTTTTTCCGCAAGGCATCGTTGTCGTCGACTTACCTATGTTCGATAGGTGCGTCTCCTCCGCCTTGCCTTACGAAAAAATTCCCGCAAATTAATTTGCACTTTCAAAGTTGGCGAACCACTAGGGAACTACTGATTTCACGATACACAAAGGAAGTGATCCATATGTCCTGGGACAATATTCCCCTACTTCTCATCCTGGCCTTGTCCGTAATCGGCCAGAATCAATCGGTCGCCCTTGCTGCCGCCGTCCTGCTTATCCTGAAACTGCTGGGACTGACCGCCTGGTTCCCTTTGCTGGAAAGTAAAGGTCTGAACTGGGGAATCACCCTGTTAACCATTGCCATTCTCGCGCCGCTGGCCTCGGGAAAAATAAGTTTGCGCGACATGTACGCCTCCTTCGGCAATTTCCAAGGACTGTCTGCTATTGCTATCGGCATATTTGTGGCCTGGGCTGCCGGCCAAGGTATCACACTGGTCAAAGCCTCGCCGGAAACGGTGACATCCCTCGTATTAGGCACAGTAATCGGCGTTGCTTTCTTCCAGGGCATCGCCGTTGGTCCGCTGATTGCTGCCGGGCTGCTTTCCCTGCTGATGAGTCTGCTCAAAATACTGCAAGGATGAAACTACAAATCCTTCCGGTACATCGGTTTTAACCGTTGCTCCAACGGTATTTCCGGCACTTTGGCGGCTTTGCGGGCCGCTTCCATCAACACTTCATGACAATTAATCTCTCTCCCCCGCTTATCCACCTTACGATAGGTTCCGTCTGTTTTCATGACATAAGCTTTCCGGTTATCCTTAAGCATCAGGTCCAACATCTCTTTGATCCGTTCCACATGGGCCTCATCGTCAACCGGGAAGAACAATTCCACCCGGTCATTGAGGTTGCGGGGCATCCAATCGGCACTGGACAGATAAACCCGTTCCAATCCGTCATTATAGAAATAAAAAATACGGCTGTGCTCTAAAAACCTTCCGACAATGCTGCGTACGGTGATGTTTTCACTTACCTTTTCCATCCCCGGCCTGAGCGCACAGATGCCGCGGATAATCAGGTCGATTTTCACCCCATGGAGGGAAGCCTCGTATAATTTTATAATAATTTCCTTGTCCAGCAAGGCATTCATCTTGACGATGATTCGCGCCGGACTCCCCTGCTTGGCGAACTCAATTTCACGATCAACCAGCGCTTCAATCTTATCCCTTAACCCCAGCGGCGCCACGACGATTTTATTCCATACCGGTGGATCGGAATAACCGGACAGCACATTAAAAAAACCGGAGGCGTCGGCACCAAACTGATCGTTGGCGGTGAACAGCCCCATATCGGTGTATACTTTCGCCGTGGTATCGTTATAATTGCCTGTTCCCATGTGAACGTACCGTTTAATACCGCTGTCCTCCTGGCGAACAACCAAAATCATTTTTGCGTGTGTTTTCAGACCAACCAGGCCATAAATAACATGACAGCCGGCTTCTTCCAGGCGTTTGGCCCACAATATATTGTTTTCCTCGTCAAAGCGGGCTTTAAGTTCCACCAGCACGGTCACCTGCTTGCCATTTTCCGCCGCCTGGGCCAGTGCCAATACAATCGGCGAGTTGCCGCTGACCCGGTACAGGGTCTGCTTGATAGCCAGTACTTTGGGGTCCGCTGCCGCTTGTCGGACAAACTCAACAACCGGCCGGAAGGTTTCATACGGATGGTGCAGCAAAATATCCTTTTTACGGATGGCGGCAAATAAATCCGGCTGATCAATCAGATCGGCGGGAATCTGCGGCACCAGCGGCGTATAACGCAGTGTGTCACAGCCGGGCAGATCGACAAACTTCATCATGCAGGTCAAATCAATCGGTCCGTTTATTTCATACACATCGGGCTCCGAAATTTTCAGCGCGTTGATCAGGAAGCTGCGCAGGGCCGGATTAGCCCGTTTGGCGATCTCCAAGCGCACCGCCTGTCCCCGCTTACGCTGACGCAGGGACTTTTCCACCTCGATCAATAAATCCTTTACGTCGTCTTCATCAATGGACAAATCGGCATTGCGCGTAATTCTAAACACCGCAATGTCTTTTATTTTATAACCGTAGAATAAATTCTGGGCATAATTCATCATAATCTGCTCAAGGAAAACAAATTCCTGTTTACCGTCAGTCCCCGGCACTGCCACAATGCGCGGCAGCCCCCTTGGCACGGGGATAACTGCCATGCTGGTCTCGTCATCCCTTACCAGGGTAACCGCCAGATTTAACGTCCGGTTCGCCAAAAACGGGAACGGATGGCTGGCATCAACCGCCATGGGAGTAATAACCGGATAGACCGTGTTGTGAAAATAATCATCGAGCCATTCTTTCTGCCTGCCGTTAAAATCATCAATATCACGGAAATATATATGATGCTCTTCGATATCCTTTAACGTACCTTTCAAAAACCGGTATTGAACCCGCACCATGTCATGAGCCGACTCGCTGATTAAGTCAATCTGTTCCCTGACAGTAAGGCCGGCGGCATCCATCTTATTGATTCCGCTTTCCAACTGGTGTTTGAGCCCCGCCAGTCGGATCATAAAAAATTCATCCAGATTGGAACTGGTAATGGCTAAAAAGCGCAACCGCTCCAATAGTGGCTTTTGTTTATCATTAGCTTCGCCCAATACGCGGGAGTTAAACTTCAACCAGCTTAATTCCCGGTTAATAAAGTTTTCATGTTTAGTAAGCACCGTTATCAACCTGCCTGTCTCTTTAAAATTGCCCGGATGCCAAAGACATTTTCAAAAAATCTCGCTTTCTCTTCAAAAGTCCACTCTTCCAGCGAAATATCCTCTCTTGCCTCTACAGCGACAATCAACATCTCCTCGTTAAAGGAAGCCGTACTTTTCACTATTTTTTGCCGGTGTGTACAATCCAGCGAGTTAGCCAGCCGCAAAATAGCCGCCAGCTTAGCCACCGTCACCTTCTGCTCTTTGGTCAGGCTGTTAAAGCCGCTTTCAAAATCCGACGGCGTTCCCTTGGAGTGATAGTAGGCCACACTGGCCATAATAATCTTTTCTTCCTCGCTAAAGCCCAATATATCCGAAGACAGAATCAACCGGTAGGAATAAAGATAATGACGGCGCAAATTGATAAATTTACCGATGTCGTGCAAAATAGCCGCCACTTTTAGCAGCAGCCGTTCCCGTTTCCCCATGCCATGCAGCTTTACAATCCGGTCATAAATAATCAGCGCGATTTCTTCCACCTTTTCCGCATGCGCTTCGTTGTAGCGATACCGGCGGGCAAAACTCCGTGCCAAGCTGACCAGTTGCGCCTCAATATCATGTAACCAGACGTCTTTTGTATTTTCTGCAATATACAAAGTGGTAATTCCATCAATAAACTGGTCGTTGGCGATAACAATTTGTTCCACATCGGTCAGCGCCATAATCTGCCGGTATAGTATAATAGTAGGTAGCACCATATCGGCCTTATTTTCAGCCAGATTGAAGATATCAATGATTTGCAATAAATTTAAGTTAACAACCTGCTTATATAATTGGTAAAAATCATGTAAACTGATATAAGATACCGCTTCCTGCGGTTCCCGCCCCAAGATGCTCAGCAATAGATTGGTTTCCAGACCGGACAGCACCAAATACTTAATTTGATGCCTGCCCAGCTCTTCCTGAACCGGCGCAATGACGCTATAGATAAATTCTTCCAGGGCTTTATGAAAATGCAGCGATTCCCGCTGATGCTTTTCAAAGCTTTCCTTAATACGCAAAATGCCGATATGGAGATTCTGCTGGTAAATTAAAGCGCCCTGTTTATATAAGGTAATGCCTAAACCGCCTGACGAAATATCTACAAACAGCACCGCATCTGTCCGGTTGGCTAATTGAGCCTCCTGCATCCGGCGATAGAGCGCCACATATTTATAGAAAATTTCCTGGGTCATCCCGGCCACTTCTACGCGAAAGCCTGTTTTCACCCGGATCTGATCAATAATATATTGTTGGTTATCGGCTTCCCGGATGGCTGTCGTAGCCACCAGCCGGTATTCTGTAACACCGTATTCCGCCAGCAAACGCCGGTAGCCCTTAAGCAGTTCGCACAGTTCACTGACCGCGCTGAAACTGATCTGTCCGGTCTTAAAGGTCTCCTCCCCCAGGACCATTTGATAATTGGCCCTCTCAATCACTTTAATATCCTGTAGGCTTTTATATTCCACAATTTGCAAACTAATTTGTTCCGATCCGATATGCACGGCGGCAAACAGATCAGGAGCCTTTCCTGACATGGACTCACCTCCATAATAAATGTAATTTCGACATACCGGTGTCGAAACCCCTCTCTGCCTTATACAATTTTATGTTATACTTTTGTAAATTTAGTAAAATTATTATAAACCGGAAATACAATACATTTTGCAATAGGAGTGATCTTTGTGACAGAACGGATTGCAATCATTGATTTAGGCTCCAACTCCGCCCGCCTTATTGTCATGCATATTTATGAAAAAGGTGCCTATAATCTGGTCTACAATCAAAAAGAGTCGGTACGGTTAAGCGAAGGCATGAATGCCACTTTGCATTTACAGCCCGAAGCCATTGGCCGGGCTTTAAGCACCCTAAAAATTTTTGCTCACATGTGTCAGTTATTTCAGGTGGACAAGATCATCGGCGTCGCCACCGCCGCTGTCCGTAATGCCAAAAACGGCGATCAGTTTATCGCCCTGGCGGAAAAGGAAACCGGTATCCTGCTGGATGTAATCAGCGGTGAACTGGAAGCAGAACTGGGCTTTATCGGCGCAATGAACACCATCGATCTTACGGACGGCCTGCTGTTTGATTTGGGCGGCGGCAGTACAGAACTGACTCTGGTGAAAAACCGGCAAATCAAGCAAAGCATCAGCCTGCCCTTTGGTGCCGTTACACTAACCGAACGCTTCGGTCTGCAGGACAAAGTCAATGATGCCAAAATTGCTGAATTACAGGCCTTCATCCAGGCTCAGCTCGCCAGCCTGCCCTGGCTGAAGAAAACCTTCGCTCCCTTGGTCGGCATTGGCGGCACTGCCCGCAATATTGCTAAAATAGACCAAAGACTTAAAAACTATCCCTTCGCCAAAGTACATAATTACCGCCTGGGCCCTCTATCCTTTGATCAAATCCTGGAACTGATTGACAAGACCAGCCTGGCGCAGCGCCGCAAACTGCCCGGACTTAGCAGTGAGCGGGCCGACATCATTATCGCCGGTGTTAACATCGTCAAAGGGTTGCTCGACATAACCCAGGCCCCCCAGTTGGTCATCAGCGGCTGCGGTGTCCGGGAAGGGCTGTTTTTGCAATACTATCAAGCCAAATATCAGCAGCCTCCGATCATGAAGAATATTCTGGAGCATAGTACCCATAACGTCCTTCTGGCTCACGAAGGCGACCCAAACCACGCCTATCATATAGCATCCCTGGCCGAAACCCTGTTTGACGGCTGGCAGGATCATCTGGCACTCCGTTCCGGTGACAAGAAACTGCTGAAGGTGGCAGCCCTGTTGCATGACATCGGCATCACTATCAATTACTATGATCATCCCCGCCATAGTTCATACCTAATTGAAAATGCCCGTCTATTCGGTTTGACACACCGGGAGCAAATACTGGCTGCCGTCATTGCCGGCTGGCACAACGGCACCTCCGCCAAATACTACCGCAATAGAATCTATAGTGAATTTTTAGATGAAGGAGACTGGCATATTGCCCGGAAGCTAGCCATGCTGCTGGCCATCGCCGAATGCTTGGACGTCACCCAGATGGGTCTGGTCAAAACGGTACAGGCTTTGATAAAAGCGAAGGCCGCCGTTCTCAAGCTGTACTTAAGCGAACCGGCTCCGATCGAACGCCAGGCATTACAAAAATGTGACAAGTGGATCAAAAAGGACCTTGGCCTGGCACTGGAAATCGAAGAATGTTTCATATAATGAATAACCAAGAGGTCGTCCGACGCTACGTCAGGCGACCTCTTGGTTTATCTGTTTATTGCAGGTTTAACAGTTGCTGGTGCACCACCGTCAACCGGCGGAGCCTGTCATCGACAATGGGCAGATATATCTTTACTTTCGTGCCGCCCTGTTCATCGGCATTGACATGGATAAACCCGCCATGTTCACTGATAATACGGTGGGCAATCGGTAGCCCAAGCCCCATCCGGTCAAGCTTGGTCGTGTAAAAAGGTTCAAAAATCCGCGACAGGATCTCCGTCGGAATTCCGTTACCCGTATCATATATCCCAATGACCAACATGTTCAATTCGGAATTCAACCAGGACTTCACGGTTAACGTCCCTTCCTCCGCCATGGCCTCCAGGGAGTTTTGCATGATATTGACGACGGCCTGCTTAACCAGATTGACATCCAGGGCGACTAAGGGAAGATTGGTCGCCAACTGTTTATGAATATTGATCTTTTCACCGCCCAGATCTTTAAAGGTTAGCAGCAGCGCCTCGTGCAAAATCCGGTTAATATCTACCTGCGGCTCTTTGTTCACCGGCGGTTTGGCAAACAGCACCAGTTCTTTCACCACATCATTGATATAGGACACTTCATCCAGCAATACTTCCAGTGTATCGCGCTTCACGGTATACTGATCGTTTTCCAGACGCCCCAGCATAACCTGTAAATAACCGCTCAGCGTGGTAAGCGGCGTCCTGACATGATGAGCCACGCCGGCAGCCAGTTCTCCCAGTGAAACCAGCATCTGCGTTGTCTGTATTTGCTTGATCGCCGCCCGAACCGCCGAAACATCCTGCAAAATAACGATCATGCCTGTCATTTCCCCATTTGACCCGGTTAACTTCAACGCATTAATATGCAGGTAAAGAGCCTGCTCGTTTACATTGATTCTTACACTGGTAGTATACAGATTGTCACAATCGGCAGGCGAAAATACTTTCAGAAATTTGTAGCCGAAATCCTGAAACACCTGTTCAGCCTGTTTTCCCAGCGCCCGCTTCCGGTCAACGCCACAAATCCGTTCTGCTTCTCTATTTAAATTTTTAATTCTCCCGTTACTGTCGAGATAGAGAATTCCGGTCGTCGTTGTTTCAAAATAATCTTTATATTCATCTTCACGAGAGTAATGTACCAACTTACTGGCTGCCGCTTCCGCTGAATACATGATTCGCACCTCAATTCGAATTAATTGAAATGCTTATAACATTCTTGTAAAATAATGTATCTCCTTCTAAATTAGTCCATTTACTTTTCGTAAAAAACCGACATGATCCGGCGAAAAAAACTCCTCTCTGTCGAAAACAGGTAGCCTCAAAATGGCCTTTTCTTATTAAAAAGCAGAGAAATTATCCATATTTTTACATAAAACTAAATTTAATCCATCATTTTTCGGCGTAAGCCCTTCTTTTATTACATTATTTATATATTTTTACATTAATTACCAAGTAAAATCCTTATTTCACCATCATGAGGGCTTATCCTTTTCGACATAATCCAAGCAATCCACCCCTGCTGCCTGACGCACTTCTCTGCAGGGTAGTATCCGGCTCTTAAAATTCATAGCCCTGCAGCCATAAGGAAAATTCCTGTCCCAAGTAACATAAAAATACCGGCAGCTATGACACAAGGCCGCCTTATTCTCCATCCACCATCCACCCTTTACTGCTAATCTCTCATAACTAGTACCTTTACCAGCTTGGTTACCTTACAAATCCTTTTCGTCGTTGTCATCGTCTTACATATGTCCGCGATGCTCGTTCCTTCGCCTCGCCGTGCAAAAATCCCCGCTAATTCAGCTTGCATTACACCTTCAAAATAAACGGACCATTGAATATATTTTAAATAAACTCCCATCCTATCTATAACAGTATAACAAGGAGGTACTTATTATGGAAGATCGGATTACAAACGGTTTTCTCGCCGGCACCATCGGTGGTATAACCGCCAATGTCTGGGGCTTTACCGCCGGCATGTTTCATTTAACAACGCTGCGCTTCGTCGACTGGATGGCTATCATCCTCTACGGGCATGTACCTCCTTTCACCTTTGGCGAAATTTTTCTTGCCCTGCTGGGGCATATTGTCTTCTGCGGCATGCTGGGTACGGCCTTCGCCCAGCTTACACCACAAATTTCCAGCCGGAATCTGGTATTCAAAAGTTGGCTTTATTTCATGGCTGTTTGGTTTATTATTTACACCATAACTACTTTATTCAAAACAGAAGGCACCACACCCCTGCCGGTCTACACGGTATTGTCCAATATCATCAGCGCGACCATTTTAGGTGTCGTACAAGCCCTTGTGCTGCGCAACCTTCTCTCTGCCGGCAAACAGCCGGAATACCGGATCGTTCCGGCGATGAAGCCGCTGCCTAAACAAAAAAATAAGGACGATCAGCCAAATGACTGATGACTGTAAGGAGTGAAACAATGGCCGGATCAGAATTTCTCCGTGACACCTGGCAAACCTCGCTGGTGTTTTTAAGCCTGCTCGTTTTTACCCGTATTTTAGGTAATACACAAATTGGCCAGTTGACCCTATATGAATATATCAGCGGCATTACCATCGGTTCCATCGCCGCCAATGTGGCCGCAGCCGACCCGGATAAAACAGTGAGTCATTATTACGATCTAGTCCTGTTTGTTCTGCTTACCTATCTTATTTCCCATCTGACCATCCGGAGCCGCCGGCTACGCAAACTCATTGACGGTTCTCCCACCGTGGTTATTGAGAATGGCCGCATTATGACTGCCAACATGGGAAAACTTCGCTACGACCTGGATGAACTGAACGGGCAGCTACGCCAACAAGGCATCCTGGATCCAGCCGAAGTGCAGTATGCCGTAGTGGAAACCTCCGGCAATCTAAGCGTCATAAAAAAATCCGATTACCAGACGGTAACCAGAAGCGATATTAAGCTGGCCTCGCCGGACCCGACATTTCCGCTCGAACTGATCATGGACGGCGAAGTAATCTTCAAAAACCTGCAGGGAAATTATTCTCTCGATTGGCTGAACGGGCAGCTTGCCAGCAAAGGAATTACCGGCCCCGACAAGATCAGCTATGCAGCAATTGATTCTAAGGGAAAACTATATATCAGCCCAACACCGCTCCCGACCAAAAGCTCCGGCTCAGTTTAGTGCTCCGTCCAAAATTGCTGACAGTCAAAATTTCGTTAGCCGTGTTGTCGTCGGTTAATCTACCGGCGGTATGCCTTCTCCTCCGTCTTGGCTGACAAAATTTGTCTCGCCATTATCTTCCCGTTTTAAAGGTGGCGGAGCACTGGTGCTCCGCCACCTTTAAAACGTAAATTAATTTGCGCGTATTTTCCGTGAGACAAGGCGGCAGCGGCGTGCCTGTCGGCTATAGGTAAGCCAACGACAACAAAGCAGGGCGGAAAAGATTTTGTAAGAACACTATAGAATTAGGGCTTACAGACCACTAGGCAAACAGCTTACCGGCCAGATACCGCCCCAGACGGGTATAGGCAAGCTGAATAGCGGCAATAACCGCGCCGACCGTATCGGCAAGCAGGTCCAGATCGGTATCCACGAGACTCGCCTGCCCCGGAATAAGCGGCTGGTTGATTGTATCAACCGCAAATTCCAGCAGTTCATAGACCACTCCCAGCGATATACCGAGGCAGATGATGAACAAGCAGGTAAACAAGCGATTAACCGGCTGGCGGATGACCAACTGAGCCAGCAATATGTAAAAAAACATCGCAAAAGAATAGGTGCCAAACAGATGCAGCGCTTTGTCAAAAATCTGAGACGTCATATAATAGCCCAAATAACCGCCGGCATAGCTGTCAGCAACAATAGTGATGACAATCAGGGCCCGTACGTAATTGCTCATGTACAGCCGACACCTTATTTCCCACAGGGTATAGGCAAACAGCAATATCGCACCCCAAGCCGCTCCGCGCATAAATTCCCGATTCTCCTGCCCGGCCAGTCCCAGCATCACCAGGATCTGCGCCAGTATGCAGCCACCGGTAAGAACCAGCCTCACCCTTGTATGCTCTCCCATACAAACGCCCCTTGTCTCTTCGCCCTTCCTTCCCGGAGTGACTTAATCATTTAATCTTTAACTAGTGTAGTGGCCCATCCACATTTCGCTTAATTACTTGTCTACATTTCCAGCTGCTTCGTTGTCGTCAATCGGCGTAGGAACCGCTACGCCTCACTCCTTCGCCTTGCAGATGAAAATGTATCCTGCGTCCTTTAGCTGAAATGTCAACGTGTCACTACACTAGTTTGCCCGGCTGCCGCAAAATTAAAAACACAAGCGTTCACACCAATAAAAAGAAGTTGAGCTGCCGGCATAGCCAGACAGCTCAACTTCTTTTTATTGACCCATTAAATTTATTGCAATCGCCTCGCTGATTGCAGCGTCCACACAGTCCAGCATCGCGAAACGCTGCCGGTAAAGATTCCGTTTATGGGATTTGACCTCACTCAAATCCTTACGTGGCTCTTCTAACGGTAAAGCAAAAAAGCGCCGGTCTTCAGTCAACGTTCCGCCAATTTCCTGCCAAAACACATCCAGTGACCGTTTTAGCTTGCGGTCCAGCCGCAGATGATTGCCGGTATAAAACCCATAATTGGATACCGCATACATATGCCGGAAGCCCAACTCTCTGGCGAAACAACGAACGGCATACAGCACCAGATTGTGTGGACGGTAGCCGAAGCAAAATTTAGTCAGATCATGATTCATTTGCCGTCCGTCCGGTGCTCCCTGCAATGCGCCAATCCATAAAGCCGTTTCCCGGCCGGCTTCATAACCTCCCCAAAAAGTCACTTGCTGAATCCGCTCTCCGTCCAGCTTTAATTCGATAGCCAGCAGACCTTCCTTTTTATGGCAGTCATGAAAGCATACTTCCAGCCGTAGCTGTCCTCCTTTGTAGTCCTGCTCCCAAAGAACGATACTGCCACCCGAATAGATATGTTGCAAAGCATCTTTTTTAAGCAAGGAAACAAACAAGGAATAATGCTCTTTTATTAATTTGATTCGCCCCCAAAAACTTGACTGCCGATAAAACCAGTGCCTCGCCGCCTGTTCAAATGCGTAGTTGCGGGTCAAAGGCAAATGATTAAGTAAAGCATCAGCGGTAAAAAAGCGAATTAATTCCTGCATGTGCCTGTTATGAAGCAACGCTCTAACAACAAACACAGGCCGCCGCCAATAGTTCTCCAAAGTATTTGTCGCATACAATTCATGACTGATCTCAATATACTGTCTCATGCTATAACCTCCAAGGCTGCACGCCTTTCATGTTTTTACTCCTTACAGAAATCCAGTACCTTATCAGTCTTAAGCCAGTGAATACGGGCGGTCTATTGGGGGCATCCCTTCGTTGTCGTCAGGGTAGCCTCCTTCCTCCGCTTTGGGCTGGCTGAGATAGCCCGCCATTATCCTACCGTTTTAAGGCTGCCAAGTTGCCAGCTCTTGATTGGCTTATTTGTTATAGCATGCAATTCTGAAAAATACCTGAAAAAGGCAAAAAAAATTACAATTATTATTAAAAATAAATATAAACAAGGCTCCTTATCCTTGGGGGTGGATAAGGAGCCTTGCCTCGTTCCGGCAGGTCGCAGGCTACCGGAACAACATATGTAATCGTTTGGCCATCTTTATTATACTAAGTAAATGTGACAAAACAGTTACAACATTCTCGTAATATTGTATTATCTGCAATAAAAACTATTTAAATACTAAATTTTCCTACCGCCGTTATCAGATTTTGCGCCATATCTGCCAGACCTCTGCTCGATGCCGCCATTTCCTCCATAGACGCCGACTGCTCCTCAGTCGCGGCCGATACCGTTTCAGCTTCCGCAACGGCTGCTTTACTAAGACTGTCGATCTTATCAATATTGCCAACCACAGCCTTGTTGCTTTGATTAATCTCCTGTATAGAAGTAGACAACGTGCCTACGCTGCTGTTGATCTGGGAAATTCTTCGCTCGATTTCCTGAAAGGCATTACCGGCAGCCATAACGATTTCTGCACCATTCCCAACTTCTTGAGTGCCGTTGTGCATAGCCTGTACCGTCTGTTCGGTGTCTCGCTGTATTTCGTTGATCAGTTCGGTGATCTTTTGGGCTGCTGCCTGGGACTGTTCCGCCAATTTCCGCACCTCTTCGGCCACGACGGCAAACCCCCGTCCCTGTTCACCCGCTCTCGCCGCTTCAATCGCGGCGTTCAAAGCAAGTAAATTGGTTTGTCCCGCAATACCGCTGATCGTATCAATAATTTGTCCGATTTCCTGCGAGCGGGTCCCCAACACGGTCACAAGTTCAGCCGAAGTCCCTACAGCGCTTTTAATATGATCCATTTGGCTCACAGCCTGTTTGACCATAGCGTCACCTTGCGTAGCCTTAGCCGACGTCTCAGTCGCCTCGGCGGCAACCTGGACCATCTGCTCTGCCGCGTGCTGAACAAGGTCCGCCATCTGGCGGATGGACTGCACACTCTCTTCCACGGCTGCAAGCTGCATAGCCGCGCCTTCGGCAACTTGAGCAATAGAAGTCGCGACCTGTTGGGAGGCTAAGGCTGATTGCTCTGTCCCGGCGGTAAGCTCTTCCGAGGAGGCCGCCAGTTGCTCCGCCTGACCATTTACCATGCCGACCAGTTTTCTCAATTCAGTACCCATATTGTTAAAGCCCCGGGCCAGCGTGCCGAACTCATCGGCCGCTGCATGATCGACTGTAACCGACAAATTGCCTTGACTAAATGCCTTTACGGCCATAGTAAGCTTTTCCAGGGGAACACAAAATACTTTAGTCAGCCAGTAGGATAGACCAAGACAGAATACCAGCACAGCCAACGCCGCTATAACAGTAACAAAAATTTGGTGATTGCGATCGGCGTAATACTGTTCCAGGCTCTTTCCGGCAAACAGCATGCCTACCGGCTCATCCTGGGCTCCCGAAATAGGGCGGTAAGCTGTAACATAGGGTTTGCCGTTTACATCGGCCACTCCCGTATATACTGCTTTTTCCTGCAATACCTTGGCAATGACGGCTCCACTGGCTTTGGTTCCAATCGCCCGCTGCCCATCCTTCATCACCGTGGTGCTTACCCGGGTATCGCCACCGAAAACCGTCGCATCGACCTGGTAAATTTCTTTCACTTTATCCACTAACGCTTGCTGTGCTCCGTCAACACTGACGGAAAGAGTCCCCACAACCTGTCCGTCTGGCAAACGAATCGGCAGGCAAGTGCGAATGCTTAACGGCGTAGCCGGGGAATTTTCCACCGTAGTGGACATGTTGCCGGTCATGGCCTGTTGCACTGCGTAGATGTTAGCAATACTGTCCCCCGTTTTCGGGGAATGAGTCCGGGCCAGAACCACACCGTTTTTATCGGTAATCGTAACATAGTCAACATCACTTTTCGGTATGTCCCGAATTAATTGCAATATTTTAGGCCCGTCACCAGCGTAAGTGGCTTCAGCGAGTCCCGGCAGCAGGGCTGCCAAATTAGCTACCGCCTTTGTTTTGCGCTCACTTTCGCTAAACATTTCTTCCATGGCCCTGCTACTGCTTAGCGCTTCATTTTGGTAACTTTGATACATCTTTTCAGTCTGTAAATACAAAATCGGCCCGACGGTTGCTCCGATAGCCACCAATACTATCATGGCCATAATAGCCATGATTTTTCCTTTAACTCCTAAACTACGGATATGCATAATTCCAATCCCTTTCCTATGTACTTCAAAATTAACTATTTGAAACAGTTCTGATATAAAAATAACCGACTACAAAGGCCGGTTGCATTATTTACTCCAGCAGATGCAAATAATAATCCTCCATTAATATTAATATTCTAAAAATAATATGTTTATTTTACCAAAACTCTTAGGACCAGTCAATCAGCCTAACCAAATATTTTAAAGTTCAAAAAGTCGAACTGACTGTCTTGTTTTGTCTCCCAAACGCTAGGCCCGGAACACCTATAATACACAAAAGCCTTCCGTTTTACCGGAAGGCCCATTTCATTAAATTTATATGGCGCGCCTGGCACGATTCGAACGTGCGACCAACCGCTTAGAAGGCGGTTGCTCTATCCCCTGAGCTACAGGCGCATTTATGACAAAAATATGGAGCGGGTGAAGGGAATCGAACCCTCGTAGCTAGCTTGGAAGGCTAGTGCTCTACCATTGAGCTACACCCGCATAACATTTTGAATATGGTCGGAGCGGCAGGATTTGAACCTGCGACCCCCTGGTCCCAAGCCAGGTGCTCTACCAAACTGAGCCACGCCCCGTTAATCACAAAATACATTTTACTTCATTCTTAATACTTTGTCAATGTTTTTCTCTTTACCAGCATTGCCGCATGGTTATTTTAAACAAAACCGCTCTTTTAAGCTTAATTATAATAACACATATACCCTACATTGTCAATATGTAAGGAGAAGCACCTCCCGCAAAACAGAAGGTGCTTCTTATTCCTTAATTACTTATTTAACATGTTCAACAAAGCTTGTTTGTTGACATCACGGTTTAACTTGGCAATGTATTCGGTCAGTTTAATGTCTTTCGGGCAAGCCTGTACGCAGTTTTGGCTGTTGCCACAGCTACCGATACCGCCTTTTTGCATCAATGCGTTAATACGGTCTTCCTTATTGTACTCGCCGGTAGGATGCAGGTTGAATAAATGAGCCTGCACCATCGGAGCCGGTCCAATGAAATCGGAGCCCGAGTTTACATTGGGACAAGCATGCATGCAGCAGCCACAGGTCATGCAACGGGAAATCTCATAAGCTGTATCGGCAGTCTTAGGGTTTTGACGGGGAGCATCATTATGAATCTGCCAGCTGCCATCAACTTTTACCCAAGCCTGTACCTTTTTTAAGCTTTCAAACATGACCGAACGGTCAATCATAAGATCCCGGATAACGGGGAAGGTTCTTGCCGGAGCCAGTCTGATCGGTTGTTCAAGATGATCAATCAAGGCTGCGCAGGCTTGCTGTGCCTTTCCGTTGATGACCATCATGCAGGCGCCGCATACTTTCTCGAGACAATTGCATTCCCAGACAACAGCCGTTGTCTTTTTGCCGTCCTTCGTTACAGGATTCTTCTGAATTTCCATCAGCGCCGCAACCACATTAAGTGCCGGGCGATAGTCTACTTCAAACTCTTCCGTGTAAGGCTGGGAAGTAGGACCATCTTGTCTTTCTATGATAAAATGTACTTTTTTGTTTGTTTCTGCCATGATTAATTTACCTCCCTCTTACTCTTTCTTAGCAACAGCATAGTTACGCGGACGGGGCTTCACCAAGGAATGATCAAAGTCGCCATAGCTGATCTTAGGTTCTTCGGTTGCCGGATCGAACTCCGCAACGGTTATTTTCATGAAACGTTCGTCGTTACGTTCGGGGAACTCCCGTTTAAAGTGAGCCCCACGGCTTTCATCACGCATACGTGCTGCCTTAGTTACAACCAGAGCGTAAATAATCATATTGCGCAGTTGTCTTGCAAACATAGCCTCCTGGTTAGCCCAGGTTCTTCTGTCGGATAAGCCGATATTATTCCAACGCTGAAGAATTTTCTTTACTTCTTCGAAGCAATAATCCAGGTCTTTGTTTACCCGTTCAATGGTAACGTACTGGTTCATTAAATCGCCAAGTTCATGGTGAAGTTCATGAGCATTTTCCGTACCATCCATTTTGAGAATCGCATCATATTCATCCTGGCACTCTTTTGCTGCCCTCGCCAAATCTTCATCGGTAAGTTCCGAACCTTTATTTCCTTCTTTGGCCCAGCGCATAGCTTCCGGACCGGAAACCGTGCCGGAATAAGCGGCGGAAAGCAGCGAGTTTGCGCCCAGACGGTTTGCACCGTGATATTGGTAGTCACATTCGCCGGAGGCCATAAGGCCAGGAATATTTGTATTGTGTTTGGTATCTACCCAGATGCCGCCCATGGAATAATGGACAGACGGATAAATCTGCATCGGAACTTTACGGGGGTCATCGCCCACGAATTCCGAATACATTTCCAAGATACCGCCCAATTTACGCTCCAGATATTCGGCCGGAATGTGCGAAAGATCAAGATATACCTTATTCTCACCATTAATACCCAGCTTCTGGTTTACGCACACATCATAAATAGCGCGGGATGCCACGTCACGGGGTACAAGATTGCCATAGGCAGGATACATTTCTTCCAGGAAGTACCAAGGCTTACCATCTTTGTATACCCAGACCCGACCACCTTCACCACGGCAAGCTTCAGACATCAAACGGTTTTTGTCTGAACCAGGGATAGCAGTGGGATGAATTTGAATAAATTCGGGGTTGCCAATATGCGCGCCTTGCTGGTACACAGCAGATACGGCCGATCCGTTACAGATCGTCGAAGCGGTACATCTGCCGAACACCATGCCGGGGCCGCCTGTTGCCAGGATAACCGTATCGGCACGGAATGCTTTGATTTCCATAGCGTTCATATCTTGCGCTACGATACCGCGGCAAACGCCTTCTTTATTTTTAATGACTTTGATAAATTCCCAGAATTCGTATTTAGTAACAGCACCTTTTACTTCCCAGGCCCGAACCTGCTCGTCCAGGGCATATAAGAGCTGCTGACCGGTCGTCGAACCGGAAAACAAAGTACGTTTGTTTTTCTGGCCGCCAAAATTACGAAGGTCAAGAATACCTTCGGCCGTACGGGTAAAGGGAACGCCCATGCGATCAAACATTTTGATCAGTTTAGGTGCGGCTTCACACATGCCCTTGATTGCCGTCTGATCGGCCAGGAAGTCACCGCCATAAACGGTATCATCAAAATGTTCATAAGTACTATCATTTTCACCCTTTGTATCCATGCAGGCATTGATGCCGCCCTGGGCACAAAGTGAATGAGAGCGCTTTACCGGGCAATAGGAGAATAATTCAACTTCGCCGCCGGCTTCACAAATCTTCAAGGTAGCCATTAACCCAGACAAGCCACCACCAACAACAATAATTTTCTTTTTCACTTGGGTTCTCTCCTTATTATCATAAATATACAATAATTACCTACTGGTTAAACCGTATCTATTGATTTACCTGCCAATTATGCCACATAGGCGGCCAGAGCAACCAAACCAATAACCGACAGCAGAATACACAGTCCCCAAGCCGCTTTGTTCACAATGCTTTGCGCACGCGGTCCTACTGTAATGCCCCAGGTAATGCAGAACGTAAACAAACCGTTGGTAAAATGATAGATGGCAGCAACCAAACCAATTGCATATAAAACAAACACTACAGGATTGCTCAAATAATTGTGCATAAGTGCATAACCAATTTCGCCATGTCCCATCCCTTTGATGTAGACGCGTAGATAACCTACATGCCAGATAATGAACGCAAAGGTATACCAGGCGCTCATTCTTTGCAGATAAAACTGCCAGTTGCGGCCATAACCGTATTTTGCCACATTATTCTGAGCCTGCAAGGCGATATAAGCGCCGTAAATGCCATGGAACAAAAGCGGAATGGCAATAAACAGAATTTCCATGGTCAAGAGAACCGGGTGGGGAATGCTCGCTAAATGGGCAACTGTTTCATCAAAAACATGGGGTCCCGCCAAAACTGTAGAAATCGAAAATATATGTTCCAGCAAAAAAACGCCGATAGGTGCAACCCCACAAATGGAGTGCAGACGCCGAATGTAAAAATCTGTATTACTCATGTTTCAACCTCCTGTAATATTGCGTATAGGCCAAACCTATACCTGAAAAATTCACCGTTTCTTTCTACAGTCTGCGATAGGGTTTCTGACCTTCTTCATAGTAACTGTTGCCTTCCGAGTCAATTACCACAATAGCCGGAAAATCTTCAACCGTCAAAGCAGCCACTGCCTCAGGGCCCAGATCAGGGTATGCCAGCACTTCATATTTCTTAATGGATTTAGCGATTAACGCCGCCGCGCCACCAACAGCCGCAAAATAGGTAACACCATGTTTTTTCATGGCATCCACCACAGCCGCCGAACGCGAACCCTTGCCAATCATGCCTTTAATCCCTTGCGCCAGCATGGTCGGCGTATACGCATCCATACGGCCCGAGGTAGTCGGTCCTGCTGAACCGATTGGATCACCCGGTTTAGCCGGAGTAGGTCCCAGATAATATACAATTTGATTATTCCAGTCCACCGGCAATTTTTCACCGCGGGCCAGGGCTTCCGTCATCGTTTTATGCGCTGCATCGCGGGCACTGAAGATCGTTCCCGTAATCAGTACACTGTCGCCTGCTTTCAGTTTGCGGGACTGCTCTTCCGTCAACGGAGTAGTAATACGAATTTTTTCTTTCATCTTACAGCACCTCCTCTACAGTTCAATCTCAGCATGCCGTGTAGCATGACAGCTAATATTTACAGAAACGGGCAGACCGGCAATATGAGTCGGATACCACTCAATATTAACAGCCAGTGCGGTGGTCGTTCCGCCAAGCTGCGGCCCAATACCGATTTTATTAATTGATTCAAGCAGTTCTTCTTCCAGTTTAGCGTATTCCGGATGCTCGTTGCGTTTACTGATGGAACGGACCAGCGCCTTTTTCGACAGCAATGCCGCTTTTTCCATCGTTCCGCCGATTCCCACACCGACGACAATCGGTGGACACGGATTTTCTCCGGCGTGGATAATGGTATCTAAAACCACCTTTTTCACGCCTTCCACACCATCGGCTGGCACAAGCATTTTTAAAGCACTTTTGTTTTCACTGCCAAAGCCTTTCGGCGCCAGTTTAATTTTTACCTTGTCACCGGGAACAATGGACGTGTGAAGTACTGCAGGTGTATTATTCGTAGTATTTTTGCGATTAAAGAGCGGTTCCGCCACAACGGATTTACGAAGATACCCCTCGGTGTACCCTTTGGCTACACCAGCATTCACCGCGTCCTCCAAACAGCCGCCGGTAAAATGGACATCCTGTCCAATTTCCATAAAAATGACCGTCATGCCAGTATCTTGGCAGATCGGCCTGTCCTCATTTTTGGCAATGTCGGCATTCTTAATAATTTGACCGATAATGTCTTTTCCCAGCGGAGATTCTTCGGTTTGCTGTCCCTTTACCAGTGCGCTGTAAACATCTTCCGGCAGATAATAGCAAGCCTCCATACACATCTTGGCTATTGCCTGCGTAATTTGGTCAACCTCGAGCGTGCGCATCCAATACCCCCCGTTATTTTTTATTTGTACGTTAACTTGGTCTATCGGCTTATCCTACCCTATTAGATGGATTTTCTGCAAGTTCATATTTTCACTCACATAGGTAACCTACCGTTAACCAGTACAATCTACGCTTTAGTATACCATAGATAAATTGGTTTGCCAATTATCTACATAAAACAGTAAACAATTTATTGTTCTGTTCTGAACAAAAAAAACAAGCAAACTCTTGGCAATATTATCGGATTTTTTAGGACTGTCTATTCGTAAAGCGATCGGAATCCCACAGTTCTTTCCTAGGGCGTGTCTGAGAGCTAACGGAATGTTCCGTGGCGAGTAATTTTTGCGCCAGACAAGGCAACATTTTGAAGGAATAGTGGGCCCTATTGCAAAAAATGTTAACGAAGTATGGTGTAAAAATTACCGTCAGGGGGCGTTTCGGATGGTTTTCAGGCATGCCCTAATAAAAGATAAAAAGTAGTGCCGAGAATCTCGTTCTCAACACTACTCTCTGTTTTAAAACTCTAGCGTTGCAAAATAATCTTCAATTGTTTCGGCGCGGCGAATCAATTTCACACTGCGGTCCGGCCGCAGCAGCAACTCAGCGGAGCGAAGCTTTCCATTATAATTGAAGCCCATAGCGTGCCCATGGGCACCGGCATCATGAATTACCACGACATCGCCGATATCAATCATTGGCAGCTTGCGGTTAATGGCAAACTTATCATTATTTTCGCAAAGCGAGCCGGTTACGTCGTAAATATACCCTTTCGGCCAGTCTTCCTTGCCGACTACCGAAATATGATGATAGGCCCCATAAAGTCCGGGACGCATCAGGTTGGCCATGCAGGCATCAAGTCCGACATAATTTTTGTAGATTTCCTTTTTATGCAAAACGGTGGATACCAGATAACCATAAGGACCGGTAACCATACGGCCGCATTCCATCGCCAGTTTTAAAGGATGCAGTCCGTTAGCCACGATCTTTTCCTCATACGCCTGCTTGATACCCTGGCCCAGACGTTCAAGATCGACTGCTTCCTGCTCCGGCCGGTACGGAATACCGATACCGCCGCCGAAATTGACAAACTCTATGCGGATACCCAATGACCGGTTGACTTCCAACACTAGATCGAACATCATATGAGCGGTTTCAATAAAGAAATTATGATCAAGTTCATTGGAAGCAACCATGGTATGAAGGCCAAAGCGTTTTACCCCTTTTTCCTTCACAATGGCCAGGGCCGACAGTAATTGTTTTCTGGTCAGTCCGTATTTGGATTCCTCCGGATTGCCGATGATAGCATTGCCGCCTTCCCGGAGCGGGCCCGGATTATAGCGGAAGCAAAGCACCTCTGGGATGCCGGCATGTCTTTCCAGATAATCGATATGACTGATATCGTCCAGATTGATCACGGCACCCATTTCACGGGCTTTCTTAAATTCAATGGCCGGCGTATCATTGGAGGTAAGGATAATCTCTTCTCCCTGCAGCCCGGCTCTTTCCGCCAGCAAAAGTTCCGCCAGCGAACTGCAGTCGGCCCCAACGCCTTCTTCCCGCAAAACTTCCATAATGGAAGGATTGGGAGTCGCTTTTACGGCAAAATACTCCTTAAATTCAGGCGCCCAGGCAAAGGCGTTCAATAAAGCGCGCACATTGTCCCGGATAGCCTGTTCATCATAAATATGAAAAGGCGTTTTATATTCCTCAATAATCCTGTGAATTTCATCTTTAGAAAATGGTAGTTTCTTTTCCGCCATGTTAAAACCTCCTCAATATAGTTGGACAAGAAGCCGCCATAAAACACAAAAAGCGACTTGCGTACAATCTCACAAATCGCTGAAATGGTAAAGGAAGTTTTACCCACGTGCAAGATAGTAGCGCTCCCCTTGATATCCATCAAGCGACAGTCCGGTATTTCTTAAACACAAGACCAGCGGCAATCCCTGGCAAGACTGCAGCTTCGGCGGCTATCCCTTTCCCTGGCTTCACAGTTCGCCAGACTCCGTCAGGTACTATTGATAGACCGCACCTCTACCACAAAATAATATAAACTTGTAATTTATCATACAGGATATGCCTATATCCTGTCAATATATATTCTTATCTGATATCAATGATCTGAGCCGTAACCTTGCCCTGATCAATCACAAGCAGGGCGCAAGTCGGTACGTTGCCCCGCGGAAAGCCGGCGCTTCCCGGGTTTAAAACCAGCAAGTCGCCTTCCCAGGTAATATCGGGGATATGGCTGTGCCCGTAAATAACAATATCGACCGCAAGATTATGGGCCTTTTCAATCAGCTCCCGTGTGCCGTATTTTACTTCATAACGATGACCGTGAGTCAGCCAAATGCTTTTTCCCTCCACGGTTAAAAATTCATCTAACTTGGCGGTAGCATGATAACCGTCGCAATTTCCCGCCGCCGCCACCACCGGCACCGTTGTTAAGCCTTCAAAAAAGCGGATGTCCTGACTGTTATCCCCGGCATGAAGCCATAAATCCATATCCGGCAACGCTTTTACCGCTTGGTTAACCATAATGCCCCGGCCATGGGTATCGCTGATAACGCCGATCTTTTTCATGACATATATCCCGCCATCTTATCCACCATATGCCGTACAGCCATGCCGCGGTGACTGATTTTATTTTTTTCTTCCAAGGAAATTTCAGCCATGCTCTTGTTTAAAGCCGGGATAAAAAACAAGGGATCATAGCCAAAGCCGCCCGTTCCCCGCGGCGCCTGAAGAAGTACTCCCTCACAATAGCCTTCGGTCGTCAAAAGCGTGTCATCGGTATCCAAAAAAGCCAGTACACAGCAAAACCGCGCTTGACGGTCAGTTATCCGCTGCATAGCGGCCAGCAGCTTTTCGTTATTTTGGGTATCTGAAGCCTGTTCTCCGGCATACCGGGCGGAAAGTACCCCCGGTGCTCCGTTTAAAGCAGCCACTGCCAGCCCCGAATCGTCGGCCAGGCAGGCCTTTTTCGTATATTCCTGATAATGCCGCGCTTTTAGCACCGCATTCTCGGCAAACGTGCTGCCTGTTTCCACTGCCTCCGGAATACGGTCAAAGTCGGCCAAGGAAAGCACGGTAACCGGCAAATGAGCCAAGGCTTTCTTAAACTCGGCGACCTTCCCTTTATTATAGCTGGCAATCACTATCTCTTTCACGGTTCACGCCCTACCTTCCAGGCCAGCGGCCCCAGAATGTCCTTTTGGTAATCAATCAATGCATGGATGCCTTTTTCACCGTAATTCAGCATTTCATTCAACTGCTGGCGGCTGAAATCGCTTTTTTCTCCCGTTCCCTGCACCTCGACAAAGGTACCGCTGCCGGTCATTACCAGATTCATATCCACGGCGGCATGAGAATCCTCTTCATAGCAAAGATCCAGGGCTGTTTCGCTGCCAATGACGCCTACGCTGATTGCCGCCAGAAAGTCCCTGACCGGAAAAGCCTTGTCTTGCTTATAGATGGTATTTACCGCATCAACCATGGCGATAAACGCACCGGTAATGGCAGCTGTCCGGGTGCCGCCGTCAGCCTGCAGAACATCGCAGTCCAGCCAAATCGTCCGTTCTCCCAATGCCTTCAAGTCTACCACGCTGCGCATGGCCCGGCCGATTAACCGCTGAATTTCATGGGTACGGCCGGTAATCTTTCCTTTGGCCGCCTCACGGATATTACGGGTCTGCGTGGAACGGGGCAGCAGGGAATACTCCGCCGTAATCCAGCCCTCACCGGTTCCCTTCATAAATGGAGGCACTTTTTCCTCCACTGTCGCCGCACAGATTACCTTCGTATTGCCGATTTCAATCAGCACCGAACCTTCCGCATATTTTAAATAATTGCGCGTAATTTTCACCACACGCATTTCATCCATACTTCGTCCGTCAATCCGTTTCAAATTCGTCACCGCCATCATAATTTTTCTAGTTCCCAGTGCTGCTTATCCTGTAGCAAATAGTACCGGTATTCTCCCCGCTTTTTCGCCGCCAGCACCGCATCCTTGGCGGCACGGCGGCAAGCCGGGCAGGCATCCTTCGTTATTACGGCGGCAAAAGCCGACCGGTCCCGTTCCTGCCAGCCTTCTACCGCTGTCCCCAAAGTAAAATAGCCTGAACAGTCGGGGCAAAGCCGTACTTTTTCCGTCTGCCTCTCGCTAATGCCGCTTTCGTCATAATAGATGCTGCGGCTGCGGTGCCAAAACTCCCCAGACTCTTTGCATAATTGCCGGGCAAGTTCCTCCCGGCGCGGCCAAACCTTCAGCCAGTGTTCCGTCAATTTTCGAACGTACGCCTGTCGTTGCGAATCGCTGGTCTGCCGCTTATTAGTCAAGGGATCCGGTTCAACTACCTTATGATAATTCAATTCCGCCATAGCCAGAATGATTCCTGCATTGACGTACGGCAGCGCATCCTCAATGGAATAGCCGCCTTCCAATACGGCCATATCAGCCTTAAGCTTGTCGGCCAGACGGGCATAGCCCTGCGCCGTAACAGCCATGTTGGCCAGTGGGTCACTGTAATGATTATCTTGCCCGGCCGAGTTAATAATCATGTCCGGCTTAAAATCATTCAAGATTGGCAGCACCACCTGATCCAACACATAGTGGATATCCTCGTCGGCGGCTCCCGGCGGCAGCGGCAGGTTGATTGTTGTGCCAAACGCCGCCGGACTGCCGGCTTCCTCGACAAAGCCGGTCCCCGGATATAAAGTGCGTCCGTCCTGATGAAATGAGATGAATAGCGTATCCGGGTCATGATAGAAAATATCCTGCGTTCCGTCACCATGATGAACATCGGTATCCACAATAGCAACCCGTCGTATGCCATACCGCCGGCGCACATATTCTACCATGACAGCTTCCGTATTAATGGTGCAAAAACCCCGGATACCATGTACCACCCGCATGGCATGATGTCCCGGCGGCCGGACCAGCGCAAAGGACCGTTTCACCTCCTGCCGCATGACCGCATCGGCTGCCGTCATCACGCCGCCGGCAGCGACTAAATGAGCATCAGTCAGCAGCGACTTAAGGTCGGGTACTCCGATATGAACCATTTCGATATCCTTCAAGTCTGCCATGCGCGGCTTATATTCCACAATACCGGGCAAGTCTAAAAGTCCCTCCTCCAGTATCTGGTCCCGCGTATATAAGAGCCGTTCTTCCCGTTCCGGATGGCTTGGACTGATCGCCCAGTCAAAGGCCGGAAAAAAAACTAACCCAAGCTTATTTTTATCCATTTCCCTTACCTCCGGTCGCTTATGCCGTCAATCGTACTTAAAACTCCCGGTTTAATTTGCATACGCAACGTAATCAGTTTGCCTGCCGTATGGAAGCCTCTGACCATGTTGAATTCTTCCGCATAGACAGCTTCACTGTCGGCCAGGTCAACTCCTGCCTGCGCGGCCCGTTCGGCCAGACTTTTTTCAGCCAGTCGCCGGGCCTCGCTCATACCGAACGGTTTGACAGTCAGTGAGCCACGCTCGCCCATTTCCGCCACCGTATAATAGCCTTGCTCAGTATCGGCCCGGAAAGTAATATCCAGCGTCGGTCGGGCTACAGCAGCACCAATGGCATTGGCCACTTGCGCCCCGTCAGGGATGTGACATTCCAGCCCCAGCGAATCGGCAACCAGCGGTACCAGACCGCCGGCGGCGCCACCGACACCGATCAATAACCGGGGCGTGAACAATTCGCCATGCACAATATCTGCTACCCGATATACCGGTTCGGCAGCCTGCTCGGCAAGCATCCGCTTAATAGCCTGGCAGATACACCCGGCCGTCGCTGTCAGCACTTCTTCTGCCGCTGCAGCGGGCGTCTGACCGGCAACCGCTACCTGTTGCATAGCGGCTTGGGCCTGCCCGGTGTTCCCTAGCTGCACTTTTTGAGCCACAACCAGGGCATCGCTGACGGTAGGCGCCGGTCCGCCCAAGGCCATGGGCGCCCCTTGACGCATTGGTCCAATTTTCAATTCGCCATTTTCCCGGCGAACCAGACTGTCACCGCCAATTCCCACCGAACTCAGCCGAAAACCGCGCACGGCCGTAGGATAGCCGGCAACAGCCGCTCCCCGGGAGGCAAATAAGGGCCTTCCTTCCTGCCATAAGGCAATATCGGTCGTCGTACCGCCAATATCCAGCGATACCGCCGGTACTTCCGGCGCCGCCAAAGCCATGATCCCCAGCACACTGGCCGCCGGACCGGTAAAGATGGACTCAACCGGCAATTCTTTGGCCGCCGCCAAAGGCAATGTTCCCCCGTCGGCTTTCAGGATATAAACAGGCGCCGTAATCTCCCGCTGCAGCAAGGCGGCTTCTACCGCCTGGGCAAACTCTCGAAATACCCGCCACACCGCCGCATTGTAATAAGCGGAATTGGTCCGCCGCAAAAAATTCAGCGTTCCGGCCATTCCGGCTCCCAAGCTTATATGGCGGGGATGATTGGCTTTCCTAAGCGTACCGGCTGCCAGCATTTCCTGCTCGGGATTACGCACGGCGAATTTGCCGGACACAGCCAATACCTTATAGGACGCCAGCTTTTGCGCTGCCTCAACCAGCTCGCTTTCGGCCAGCGCTAATCGTTTCCGGCCGCGGTGGTCGGTATAACCGGTTAAGATAACCGGCTCTTGCGGCACATACCCGGCAATATCCAACCCCGGACCGGGAATTAGGACAAGCCCCACCTGATCAGTTTTATTTTCGATCAAAGCATTGGTCACAATGGTGGTCGAAAGGGAAATCCGCTCGATCGCCCGGCGATCCATTCCCTCCAGCACCTGATCCAGCACCGCAAGAATGCCCGACAGTAAATTCCCATGAGTTGTCGGTACTTTGGTCTGCACAAGCACTTGTCTGTCCTTCACAATAACCGCATCGGTAAACGTACCGCCTACATCAATTCCCACCAGCATATTACCGCCTCTTTTCCTGAGCATGGCAGACGCAGCCGATAGCCCCGTTAAGCTGGGGGAACGCCGGAACAACCACAGGCACGCCCAGTTCCCGCTCGAGCATCTTCCGAATGCCGCTGCCCTGAGCCACACCGCCGGTAAATACGAGCGTGTCGCCAACCAAGGCCCTTAACATCGGTTTTATCCGTCTGACAATGGAATAATTGACGCCTGCTGCCAGTTGCGCTGTGCTATAACCTTCCACAATACGGCCAATCAATTCGGACTCGCCAAAAATCGCGCAGGTTGCGTTCAGCTCTACCGGGTCAGCCTCATACCGGCTTAGTTCGGCAACATCTATGCCCAGCACGGCAGCCATGTTTTCCAAGTAACGGCCGGTACTGGCCGCGCATTTGTCATTTGTTTCAAAGTCAATCATTTTACCTTTTTTCACCTTAATCACCTTGCTGTCCTGACCACCCAGATCAAGCAGGGTAAAATCAGTCAGACCCGTCTGGTATACCGCCCCCAGGGCATGGGCCTTCAGTTCAGGTATCACGGTGGCTCCGGCAATTTGTATGGTATTGCGCCCATAGCCGGTGGCTACTACAGCCTCCACCCGTTCAAACCCTAAAGCGGCAAAATCAATCACCAGCCCCGCTTCCTTACGGGTACCGTATTCACGATAAAATTGAACGGTTTCAAACACGTGCTTATCCTGAAGGCCGGCTTCGTCAGCCAGGACGAGCTTGACGCTGCGGCTGCCTAAATCAATCCCGCACAGCATAATCACTCACCTCAACATTTCCAGAAAGCTGTCGATGCGCAGTTTAGTCCGGGCATCCAGTTTACCCGGTTTATCACCTTCGATCGTCAACACCGGTATATCGAGCTTTTCCCGGAAAATCATATCTTCAATCTGACGGTAGCAAAAACTCTGCACATAATGCAAAATGCCGTCAATATTGCGGCGTTCCAGTTCCGCCCGGATATCACGAATCCGGCCGAATACGCCGTATGGATAGGTGTAAAGCCGGTATTGTTCCACAATGTCCTGTACTTCAAAAGGCATGGAAAACTGGCGCTGCACTTCGTTAAAAACCACTCTCGCCCCTTGCTGCTCAATATACCCGTATAGATCGGTAAAAATCGGCGGCACACCGATATAGGCCAGCCGGACATCCTCCGTTCTTTCCGCCGCCTGCCTTGCCTCTTTAAGAAAACAGTCCACATCGGCTTCAAACTCATCGGGGTTGCCGTTGAAATCACTGCAGGAAACCTGATATAAATGATTATAAAAGCCGCTCACTACATTATCCTGCCAGGTTAGTTCATCCAGCTTCGCCACCTTTTTCCGTATAACATCAAGCCGTTTTTTCACCTGATCGACCGCAGCCCAGTCGGTGCCCAGACGGGTTATCAATTTATCCATCTGCAGTTTTAGCAAATCATAGTCCCGGTCAAAGGGATAGGCAAAGGGAATGGTCTCTATTCCGGCCAGTTCATAGGTTTCCATTAAGGCATGAGTATTGCTGCAGTCACCCTGGGTAACGGCAATAACCTGTTCAAAATCCCCCTCCAGCACGACCGAATACAGACCCTTGATCCAGCCGCACAAATTGCGGGGATAACCGGCCTCTTCCGCCGCCTCCACCAGCCGAACGGCTTGCTGATTGGTAATAAAGATATTATTCAAATCCACCGGAATATATCCGGCCGCCAAAATGATTTCAACGGGAACGGTAGTCGTAATCGCAATATTTGCCATGCCCTAACTCTCCTAGTTGCAAATTCCCCGCCGGGAGATAAGAAAGAGGATAGTCTAGTCTATCCTCTTTTTCCGGTCTTTCATACCATAGGCCCGGCACGCCGGGCTGTTAAAGCTGCTTTGCCGGAAAACGCCATGGCGCTGTCTATTTACGCTTCACCACTGTCGGCAGCTTCCAGCAACGCGTAGTTTTTAATAATAACAATCGGTGTACGCTGTGATGCGTTGCCAAAAGGATTATCAATTAAAATTCTGGCCAATTTCTTAGGGTCCAATCCGCTGGACACACCTAATACAGCAGCCCGTTTCAAATCGTTTACATCGGCTACTGCCGCGCCGTAACAACCCAGGCGCGTTTTGATTTCCTCCGCCACGTTCTGCGGATTCTTCGGTCCATAGACCAAATGCTTGTCAAACGGCGGCATAGTCCCTGTCACATCATCAATCAGCGCCGCCTGTTCGCCGGCCATTTCATAAAAAACACCGTTTTTACCGACCAGTTTAGCCAGCACGCCCATGATCATAGCGAATAACACACGCCATTTTCCTTCGGCGTCCATCGCCGCCTGCATGCCGTAGACGCTGGACAAACTGCCCTTTTGCGGTACAAACCGGTTTAATATTTTCGCCAAAAAGCAAACTTTCATTTCCTCCGGACGCACCAGCCGTCCCTGCGTAATGGCAACTACGCTTTCCGCTACTGAAACGATATCATGGGGTCCGATGTTCTGTTTTGCATATTCCTCAATGGCATCTACAATATTATCCTTATGTGTCAACAACCGGGTACGAACCGGTATCAATTCAAGTTCAGCCATGTGTGTCTGCCTCCTAATATCTAGGCTTGCGCCTTTTGTCCCGCCTCATAGGCCTGCCGCAACTCGGCGGCGTCAATATAAAGCCGCGACCCTTTGGCAAGATACCATTCACTGCGGGCCACCACCTGGTACACAATATCCAGCGACATGTCCACCATGTCCGGCAGCGTCCTGGCAATATCCTTATTCTTTGCAGTCAGGATCAGTGTCACATCCACAGCCTGGCCCGTACCAAACGGTACAATAAGCGCTTCCCAGTATGCATCGGTACGCGGCGCCGTTTCAAGCGCCAGACGGGAAACCACTTCCACTCCGTCATACTGCTCATAGGGCAGCAGATGCCGCGTATAAGCATCCATGATGGTTCCATCCTGCGTTCCCTTGTTGATAAAAGGAACTCGGCAGGTAAACGCCGCCATCACTTCATTAGCTTCGGTCAATGTAAACTTCGTACGCTGATCTACCAAAAATTCAAATTCGGCATCACCCTGGCGGGCAATATACAGCCAAACCGCTAAAATCAGCACTATTGCCAACACTACAATCACATTTAAGAAATCCACAACCTGGCCCCCATTTTCTATTTGTTTTGGCTATACCCGGCAATAATCCGCCTGGTTCGCCATGATCTGCTATTGATCTACGCCTTTTTATACCAAGAGTTTCTATGTATTCTTACCAAATTCCTGCAAATTAACTAGAGTGTGTCTTCAAAATAACGGAATGATTTATGGCGAGGGATTTTTGCGCCAGACGAGTTATACCCTAAAGGGCACACGAAATTTTGCAGGAATAGCGGCCCTATTTCAAAAAATTTAATGAAGTCTGGCCCAAAAAGCACCGCTAGGAATCGTTTCGGATAATTTGAAGACACGCCCAAACCTAATTAAGGAATTATCCGCCAACGACCAATGCAGTCCAACCGTCTCCACTGCGAGATATACTGCTATACTTACAAGCTCTCTGTCTTATTTTGCGCCGCCTGCAATAACTCATAATAACGGCCGGACAGTCGCACTATTTTTCCATTAGTATCGGTAAATACATTCTGCGTATACCCTTCAGCCAGCAATATTCCGTCCCGCTCCCGTATAACCCGGTAAGTAAACTCCATCTTCGCCTTAGAAAGCACTTGGGGAATTGTCTCAATCAATATATAATCATCAAATCTGGCAGAGGCGCGGTACTGGCAGCTCACCTCGGTAATCGGAAACACAATCCCGTCAGCCATTAAATCCAGCAATAAAATCCCGGCTTGACGCAAAAACTCAACCCGTCCCATCTCAAACCAGCGAAAATAATTGGCATGATGAACCACTCCCATCATGTCCGTCTCAACAAACCGAACTTTTTCTCTAACTGTCACCATGACCGTCATCAGCCCTTTCCATGTACCATTCTCCTTCCCGCGTAAGGCATTCACTGGGAAACTCCAGCAAGACTGCCTTCAGCAAGACCACCATCCCGTTTGTACGCAAGACAGCTCGCCTCTTTCGGAACATGCAAAAAAAAGCACGCCCTGCATGCGTGAACAATCTTTCCTTATTGTACTGCCCTTTGCGTTGTTTGTCAAAAAACACCTTTTTCGACCGGCCGGTGCCAAACAACTCCTGTCAAGTTTCCGTTACCGGCTTAACATGCCCGGAGAACCACCTGTCAGAAGGAGGCTAAGCCTTCCCTACATAAAAAAAGAGCCCGAAGGCTCTCTGTATCTTACCGGATGCTGCTCCAGGCACTACGAAACAGATGAAGAAAAGACTGGGGGGATGCTTCTTTCACAGGACTCTGATAATTAGATACGGTCACTACCAGCCCACATCTGGAACACCGGGTGAAACACCTTTTATCTGCCAAGCCAACAGGTGTAATATCCACTGTCTCATACTTATTACCGCCGCACCGACATCTGCTTTTGCCCAAATTCTCCAGCCCCCTTATATTCTTTTACATAATAGTACCATAGTCCCGGCAACCAGTGCAAAAGTCCTATTTCCTTTAAAATATCAAAAAGTATCCAATTAGATAAAATATACAATATCATATGTAAATTTTATCTAAATAAATCATTTTTCACCAAATAGCGCCATAATCCTTGCTAAAATTCATCATTTTTATTTTTATAACCGGTTTGTTCCAATAAAAAAGCCGGGGTTGCCAATCCCCGGCCATCTAACGTAAAGTCGTATCACTGTATATGATAAGGTTTTCCAACCAAATAGAAATTCCGGACTGTTTCTTGCGACAAAATGACAGAACGCCGCAAGACAGTCGCTATTGATGGTTTTTATTGTTTTCCTCGATTATGCTTTTATATATCACATTATTTTTTAAATCGTTTTGAATATACGTGTCAAAGAAAGCCATTCTGGCTGCCGTTAGAAAAACCACCAGCAAGAATACCGCCACAGTGATCCAAAGCACGTTCCATAGCTTCTTTAAAAATTCCACAAACATTCCCCCTTGCCTTTGCTGCTTGTCCTAGTCAGAAAGCTGTTTCATCTTTTTTACATTTTTTTTTACATTTTTTATACATTTTTCTTTACCAAATTGGTATAATGATATCGCTGCAATCCCTCCACAAATTTGTGGAGAAAAGGTCAATCGTTTTCCACCGGTTGGCCTTCTTTTTTATCTAAGGGCATTATACCATAGTTTGCGTTTGGGGGAAGAGCTTTATTTAACTAAGCTTTTCACACTGATTAATAAACAGGAATATGATTACGGAACATATCTGCAACGATATTTTCCATATGATACATCCCTGTAGGCTGATTGATAATATGCTTTACTGCAAAAATTGCCCCTTGGCCAAAAGCGGCCCGTGATACACTCTCGTGGGATAAACGGATGGTCTGATTAGGCATACCAAAAACAATCTGATGATTGCCGACAATTCCGCCAACCCGGATAGAATGTACATGTCGCGCGGCGTCTAAATTTAGTGCTTCGGCTATTTTTTTCGCCGTACCGGAAACTTCCTTTTTTTCACCAAAGTGTTCCTCGACAATTTCAATGTCTGCATGAGGAGCAATCTTCTGCAATACCTGAGCCGCCACCAACAGTACATTAATTCCCAGTGTAATATTAGGAGAATACAGCACTGTCGTGGATTTAGCGTATTCCCGCAACTGCTTCAGTTCCGCTTCGCCATATTTTGAGATGGCCGATACAATAGGAATTTTAAGTTCAGCTGCCGGCCGATATTCATAAACTCCGGCCGCACTGGAGAAATCAACAATAGCATCTACCTTTCTTTCCAGAAAGAAAGTGTCTGTGATATCCGTCATGGAGTATATATCGCCTGCCTCAAATTCATAGCCCAGCAAACGACTGGCATATTTATGATGACTTTCATAACCTTTACGAACAACCCATTCAAGCAAAAATGAATCGTTCCGCAAGAATTCATTAGCTATAATTTTGCCTGTCTTTCCAAAGCCAAATAACCCAATACGAATCTTTTCCATACACCACACTTCCTTTCTTAAAAAGTCATTACATTTTGACGATAGATGAAAAAAATGAAGCCTTTATTAAAGACTCCATCTTAAACTAATACGACTAAATCAACTGTCCCTGGTTTTATATAATTATCAAAATTAGATTTATCAACTAACAACCTTATTCGAAAATAAAAAGTTGTTAGTTGATTTATTTTACCTTATTTTCAGCAAAAATGCAAGTCATAACCTGCTAAAAAAGGCCCTCCCAGCAGGTTATGCCGAGAGGGTCCTTTCATCCCAAAACAGGCTTGGGGATGTCTGACGGCCTCGCCTTTACCTGTTATTAGTGAAACGAATAAACCAGTTTTTCAAACTTTTTAAAGAAAGGGGTAAGCTTACTTAGCATGACGGCCACCCCGCCAGGTACGTCCGACTCAATATTCAATGCCAATACCGGCTCATGCAACGACAGCCGCAATAAGAACCAGCCCTGTCCGGATGAGGTGTTATCGGTGATCCTGACTCCTTCATAATTATTGGGAACCAGACTCCAGCCCTCTACCGTTTTCGCATACTCCTCAATAGTCTGAATAACCTCCGTACCATATTCTTTAAAAGCGTCTACCGTAATACCCAGCCGGAAATCAACACTTTCACTGGGAACTTTCAGGTCCTTGATCAAGCTCTGGATTTCCAGCCCCTGCTCGCGCAAAGTTGCCATGGTAATCAGTATCTTAGCGATAAGATAGGCTCCGTCATCAAGGAAATAATTTTCTTTTAAAGCGGCATGGCCGGAGGTTTCAATGGCTAGATGACTTTCTTTGCCTTCCTGATTTAAGCGCTTCGCTTCATTGATTACATTCTTGTAGCCCCGTTTAAAACGGTGATGCACCCCGCCCAGTTGCCCAATAAACTCTCCCAGTCCGGTGGAGGTTATTGAATCTGTTACGATGTAGGATTGGGGATGCTCTTTCAGCACGATGGCGGACAGCAAGGCAATCAAAGCGTTGCGGTTGATTTCGTCGCCGTCGGAACTAACCACAGCCGCCCGGTCCACATCGGTATCAAAAATAATGCCCAAATCGGCCTTATTCTTCAATACAGCGGCTTTGATGGCTTCCATGGCCGCCGGATTTTCCGGGTTTGGCGCATGATTGGGAAAATGACCGTCAGGCTCCAGGAACTGGCTGCCCGTTGTATCGGCCCCTAAAGGCTGCAATACTTTGCCGGCAAAAAAACCGCCTGCCCCGTTTCCGGCATCCACAACAATTTTGCAGCCTTGTAACGGTCTTTCGTAATTGACTTTGGAATTAACGCCCTGACGGATCGTATCGACCAATACCTTCGCATAAGAATCAATCAGGTTGGCTGCCTGCACCGTGCCATTATCGCGCCCTGTCCCGGTGATCCCCTGGGAGGCAAGCTCCAACACAGCCTGAATATCTTCCTTTTCACAGCCTCCCGCTTTGGTAAATAACTTCAGTCCGTTATAGTAAAAGGGCAAATGGCTGGCAGTAACCATGATGGCTCCGTCACAGCTATATTCGTCCAATACAGTGGTCATAAACATTCCTGGCGTCGTCCCTAATTGGCAGTCATACACCTGGCAACCTTCCCGGGTAAGCCCTTCAATCAGCGCAGCTTTTAAAGCCGGCCCTGACAAGCGCGAATCCATACCAATCGCCACTTTACAATCACCAGTATTCTTTTTCGTCTTAGCCGACAACCAGGTAATAAAGCCGTAGGCAATAGCCCTCACCTTATCCTCCGTAAGATTCACCGCTTTGCCTTCAGTCGCAATGGCAATCCCCCGTATATCTGTCCCGTTTTGAAGTTTTTTCCACATTTCGTCCATCAGTCTACCTGCCTATCTGAGTATTTTTTTTGCTATCTTTGCAGATTATTTCTCGGGAAATATCCATCTCTATAGTATCACACTTTCCGCATCCTCTGCATCACCTAATGGAAAATTTTATCCAGCAACTCTCGACAAAGGCCTTACAGGAAAAGTATTAAAATGACAAAAAAATCACACTTTCCCTTCTTTAAAGTTCAAAGTACAGATAATCTGCAATACGTGTCGTGTCAGGCGTCTGCTAAAGCAGACGCCTGACACGTTTTATTATCCCTTCTCATTTTGCCTTGTCCGCAACCTATTCACCCGTTCGGTCACCTGCTCCACGACTACAAACAAGACAGGAATTAAAAAAATACCGCAAACGGTAGCCATAAGCATACCGCCGACTACCGCCGTACCCATCGAGTTTCGGGCGCCGGCGCCTGCCCCTGTGGCAATGGCCAGAGGAATACAACCAATGATAAACGCTAAGGAGGTCATCAAAATAGGACGCACCCTGATTTTGGCGGCCTCGACAGCGGCCTCGACCGGTGTCAGTCCCGCCTCAACTCTCACTTTGGCAAATTCGACAATTAGAATAGCATTCTTAGCGGCCAACCCAATCAACATGACCAGACCGATCTGCATATAGATGCTATTCTCCAGATTCCGTATATATTGGAACAGGAAAGCACCAAATACACCGGTCGGCACCGAAAGAAGCACCGCCAGAGGAATACTCCAGCTTTCATACAGCGCGGCCAGACATAAAAACATAAAGAGAAAGGCCATGCAGAAAATAATAGCCGTTCGCCCGCCGGATATCTTTTCCTCCCGGCTCTGCCCGGACCATTCATAGGTATAGCCGCTGGGCAAGGTTTGCGCTGCCACTTCCTCCAACGCAGTCATCGCCTGTCCTGAACTATAGCCTGTCCCCTGGGTAGCGTTAATTTGTATGGCCTTGACGCCATTATAGCGGCTAATTGTCGTAGGCGCGACAACCTTTTTGGGTTTTAACAGTGTATTTAACGGCACCATGGTACTATTTGCACTTTTCACAAAAAAATACTGGGTAGCGTTGATATCACGGCGAAAATCCGTATCTGCCTGCAGCGTGACTTTATAGGAACGGCCAAACTTATTAAAGTCATTGACCTGCTTACCGCCCAGGAAAACCTGCAGCGCCGTAAACACATCATCAATCTCAACCCCCAACTGCTCGGCCTTGTCACGGTCTATTTCATATTCATAGCCCGGGGTATTGGCCTTAACAGCCGTTGTGATCGAGGCCAGTTCCGGCCGCGCCTGCGCAGCCTCAACAAATTTGTTGGCCACGCTGTCCAGCTCAGCCATCGTACCACCGCCCCGGTCTTCAATCATCAAGGTTAAGCCGCCGACCATGCCCAGACCGGGAAGACCGGAAGGTGCGAAGGAAATGACTGTTCCCTCGGCAAGCCCTGCACCGGCTTGCATTGTCTGACTGATTTCCCCTTTCACCTGCGTATTGGCAGTTTCCCGCTCACTCCAGGGATTGAGCGAAACAAACATGGCTCCACTGTTCGTCTTGGAACCACCGCCCAGCATATCCATGCCGGCCAGGGACATGACCGTCTTGATCCCTGACTGTTGCAGCACGTTTTGGCTAAACTCCTTCATCACTGCCATCGTACGGTTCAAGCTGGCAGCTTCCGGCAGGGTAATGGCGGTCATATAGTAGCCCTGGTCTTCCTCGGGAATAAACGATGAAGGCACCATTTTATACAAACCGCCACACAAGATGACCAGAACCAAGAGCAGCACCATGCATAACCGGCTTTTGGCAATCACCTTATGCAGGCCCTGGCCATAGCGGGCCACAGTTCTCTCAAACCAGCCATTAAACTGTGAAAACATCTTTTGCAGAAAACTGTTTTCCTTACCTGTTTCGTGCGGCTTTAGCAGCATGACACAAAGCGCCGGCGTCAGCGACAGAGCAACCAGTGCCGATAGTCCCATTGAAACGACAATAGTCAGAGCAAATTGTTTATACAAAATCCCCGTCGTACCGCCAAAGAAAGCCACCGGCAAAAATACCGACGCCAGAACAAAAGCAATGGCTACTACCGGACCGGAAACCTCTTGCATCGCTTTCCGGGTTGCTTCCTTCGGTGATAATCCGCCATAACGCATATGATGTTCAACCGCCTCAATAACCACAATGGCATCATCCACCACCAACCCAATAGCCAGTACCATGGCAAACAAGGTAAGTGTATTAATGGTAAAACCAAGCAATTTAAAAGCGGCAAAGGTTCCCAGCAGTGATACCGGGATCGCCAGTACAGGAATCAAGGTAGCCCGCCAGCTTTGTAAAAAAACAAATACCACAAGAATGACCAGCAGCAGGGCTTCAAAAAAAGTTTTAGAAACCTCCCGCATGGATTCCCGCACAAAGTCAGAGGTATCGACCACAATTTTATACTCGAGACCGTCAGGGAAATTTTTCGAGGCGTTCTCCAATACTTGTTTGACTTTGCTGATCGTTTCCAGCGCATTGGCATCACTGGTCAGTTTTACGCCAAAACCAACGGCAGTATGACCGTTTAAAAGACTGTCATAATTGTAATCCTCGCTGCCTAATTCCACTCGGGCAATGTCTTTCAGCCGGATAAAGCCGCCGTCGGTTTTTGTTCTCACAACAATATTTTCAAATTCCTCCGGATCGCTTAACCGGCCTTTTACCCGTGTCGTATACTGAAATTGTTGCTTAGAGTCGACCGGCATTTTGCCTACCGCACCTGATGCAGCCTGGATGTTCTGGGCTTCAACAGCCGCAACGACCTCATCTACCGAAACGGCAAGCTGGGCCATTTTTTCCGGCTGTAACCAAATACGCATGCTGTAACTTGAGCCAAAAGCGCTTACTTCACCTACACCGCTCACTCGTTTGATATCATCAATCAGATAGAGCGTCCCGTAGTTTTTAATAAACTTGGCATCAAAGCTGTCGTCCGGTGACCAGAGATTGAACATCAGCGACATGTCCTGTGATGCTTTACGAGTGGTAACACCCGTTGACTGTACCGTACTGGGCAGCGAAGCATTAGCCTGAGCAACCCGATTCTGCGCCTGTACGGCGGCCGTATCCGAATCTTTTTCTGTTTCGAACTGAATGCTTAATTGATAGGAGCCGGAATCGCTGCTGGTAGAAGACATGGCCACCATATCTTCTACACCATTGACCTGTTCTTCAATAACCTGCGCCACCGTTTGATCCACTACGTCGGCATTGGCTCCCTGGTACGTGGTGCTTACGGAAATGGTCGGCGGCGAAATTTTGGGATATTGCGCCACCGGCAGGGTCCAGGCGGAGGTTATTCCCAAAAGCGTAATGATTACTGATAAAACGATAGCAAAGATAGGACGTTTAATAAAGAAATTAGCCATTCAAACGCCTCCCTACTGCTGGCTGAAAGCAGCTGCCTCGCCTGCTTCCAGCACAGTTACCGCTAAAGCAGTACCTTTTTTTACTTTATCGATCCCTTCGACAATAACGGTTTCCTCACCCGTAAGACCTTCTTCTACCACCCACATATCACCGACTTGATTACCCAATTTTACCTGCCGGCTCTCTGCCTGGTTATCCGCTGTGACCACCATGACAATGGTTTTATCCAAAAGCTCCTTAACAGCCTTTTGGGGAATTAACACAGCATCTTTTTTGATTTCTCCCTGCGCCACAATTTTGGCAAACATGCCTGGCGACAATAAATTATCGGGATTTTCAAAGGCCGCCTTCATAGTGATAGTTCCCGTATTCTCATCAAGTCCGCGATCAACTTGCTCAATTCGTCCCGCCAACGGATATTGTGTACCATCACTAAGCGTAAGGATAACATGATCTTTAAGCGAAGCAGGCAGCATGCCATTGCCGCTGCGCAGAAGCTTCAAATATTCATTTTCACTCATCGTAAACTGTACCCAGACAGGATTAACCGAGGATACCGTTGCCATCGTAGTCGAACCGGCCACAACATAGTAGCCCAGACTTACATCATTAATATCAATGCGGCCATCCACAGGCGATACAATTAATGTATCCCGTTCATTTTCGACTGCCTCCCGTAAGGCCGCCTGGTTTGCCTCCACGGCAGCCTCGTCCTCCTCGGCCTGGGATTGATAAGAATCGGCAGTTTCCCGGGCAATGGCATCCTGGCTGGCTAACGCGGCATAACGATCAGCCGTTCGCCGGGAGCTTCTGAGCGTAGCCTGTGATTTATCCAGTGTTGCCTGTGCTGATTTAATCGCCGATACATATTGCTTGTTATCAACCCTGAATAACGGCTGGCCTTTATTCACCTTTTCCCCACCGTTAACCATCTTGGCTACAATGTTACCCGATACCTTGGACATAACCTTTACTTCATTCTTCGCTTTTACTTTCCCGACAAACTCATATGTAATGGGGACATCCTTTTTCACTACCTGCATTGCTTTTACCGCTACAGGTTGTTCGGTCTGTATCGTTTTCTTGTTTAGCCAGCCGCTGTAAATAGCAAGTCCCGCTAACAGAATCGCCACAACTCCCAAATACACATACACTTTACGTGAACTCTTAATCAAAGCCCTTCCCCCTCTCAAAGCATTTAGTAAATGCTTGTTTTTGCTCTCATCATGCATTATAATAAACAAGCATTTAGTAAATATATAATTATAGTTAATTTTTATTTACTAAATGCTTATATGTATGGTAGCATTGACCCAATTGTATTGTCAATACGAAATCGGACGGATCAGTTTATAAACTTTTGCCGCTGCTTTCCATTGTCAATAGCAAGCAACCTAACAGTAAAGGAGACCATAATGAAAACCAATCCAGCAAATTCTCCCTTTCAAATGGGCGCTGTACTCCTAGCAAATTCCATCATTACCTTCCTCGGCATACTCTCTGAAACAGCATTAAATATCGTTTATTCTTCCTTGATGGATGAATTTGAAGTTTCAGCTTCCACCGTTCAATGGCTGACAACCGGCTATTTTCTGACCTTAGCGGCGCTTATTCCTTTATCGCCGCTGTTTGTCAAACAATACCCTTCAAAAAAACTTTTTCAAACAGCAGCTTTATTGTGCCTGGCCGGCACTTTGCTTTGCGCACTTTCCACCAACTTCATGCTGCTTTTGCTCGGGCGGATTATTCAGGCCATCGGCACCAGCATCGCTTTGCCGCTGATGATTAATATAATCCTGGAAAAAATCCCCGTCTATAAACGGGGCAGAATCATGGGGGTGGTCGGGTTAATCACTTCTTTTGCACCTGTATTAGGTCCGATTTTTGGCGGTGCCGTATCCGAATGGCTAAACTGGCATTGGATTTTTTTCTTTATGCTGCCCCTGCTCGTCATTTCCTTTATGTTGGGCAGCAAATATATCATGGATATTCATCAACCCACAAAACTGCCCCTCGATTATAGCTCCATTCTGCTCTCCACCCTGGCCTTTACCGGAATGATTTACGCGATTAGCCGCTCCACCGAGCTCGGCTGGTATCACGGGGAAGTACTGGGCTGCCTGAGTATGGGTATTATCAGTCTTGCTGCTTTTATCAAACGTCAGCTCTCCCTTGATCAGCCGTTACTGCAAGTACATATCTTTACCTACCCGCTGTTTACCACAGGGGTCGGCATTGTCATGCTCAGCATGATGATCGTTTTGGCGGCAGGTTTTATCCTGCCGCTTTACTTACAAAAAGCCCTCGGTTATTCCAGCTTCACTGCGGCACTGGCCCTGCTGCCCGGTGCCCTCACAAACGGAATCATGGCCCCTGTTAGCGGAAGAATTTTAGATAAGAGAGGACCTTTTCTTTTACTTTTAGTAGGCTTTATCCTGGTAAGCATTACCGTATATATCTTTTCCGTCTTTTCCTGCCCGCTATATATGGTGCTGCTGCTATATACCGTTTTTATGTTTGGTGCCTCCATGCTGGCCATGCCGGCTCAAATCCATGCCCTGAATCAAGTAGCCAAACCCTATAATGCGGATGCCACTGCCATTATCAATACCTTGCAACAATTGTCCGGCGCCTTGGGCACAGCACTGGCCTCCAGCATCTTCACCGCCACCACCGGTGCCCTGCTCGCTGCCGGCACCAACTCCTCCGCAGCATTCCAGGCTCAGGCTGTCACCCTGGGCACTCAAAAAACTTTTCTCTTCCTGCTCTTCTTATCACTTCTGGGTTTGTATCTGGCAGCCACTACCCGGAAAAGCACAGGCCAAAATTAAATACCTTTCGGCACAAGAAAGCGGCACCACCCATTATAAAAGGTGGTGCCGCTTTGCTATGCAATGTTAGGGCGTGTTTGTAAACTATCCGAAACGCTCCCTGACGGTGCTTTTGGGGCCATGCTTCCTTAAATTTTTTTGAAATTTGCAAACACGCCCTAGGAAACAGCGATTAAATAAAGGCAAAGAGTTTTACCAAAATCCAGGTCAGCGGATTGGCTCCGTCACACAAGGAGGAAATATAAGTGGCGTTGGCCGGGAATTTAAAGGCGGCGTCAATAGCGGCCGTAGTATGCAGTGCGCTAATGTTGGTAGCGATCAACAGTCCTACGGCAATTACAATAGCGCCAATAATGACTGACCGGAATACATTACCGCGGCAGACGGGAGCGACCATAGCCACCATAAACGGGATGGTTGCCAAATCACCAAAGGGCAGTACCCGGTTGCCCGGAATAATAATAGCCAGAATAATGCAGATAGGTACCAGTATAATGGCTGTGGTAATCGCAGCCGGGTGGCCTACGGCAATGGCCGAATCCAGTCCGATATAAAATTCCCGCCCGGAGAAGCGTTTCTGGAAGAATATTCTGGCCGCTTCGGAAACAGGCATCAAGCCTTCCATCAACACCTTGACCATCCGCGGCATTAAGAACATAACCCCGGCCATCGACATAGCCAACTGCAGAATTTCCTTTACACCGAAGCCGGCAAAGCCGCCCAGCGCGGCGCCCAGCACCAGGCCCAGAATGACCGGCTCGCCAATTACGCCGAACTTCTCCTGAATTACATCGGTATCCAGATCAATCTTATTTAAACCGGGTATTTTATCGAAAAGTGCATTTAAGGGAATAGCAATCGGCACATAGGCCGCCGAAAATCCATGAGGCAGCGAAATGCCGGGAATACCGTAGAACTTCTGGATCATCGGGGCCGTCCAGTCGCCCAGCTTTAATACAATGACTACGTTAATGGCTGCTGCAATACAACCCATCAAAAAACTGCCGGTCAATACATTGACCATGGCTCCGGTAAAAGCAAAATGCCAGAAATTCCACAGGTCAACATTCACGGTTTTCGTCGTCCGGGTCAACAGCATGATAAAGTTAACGGCTAAGCCAATGGGAATGATAAAGGCGCCGACTTTGGAGGCAAAAGCAATCCCCGCCGCCGCCGGCCAGCCGACATCAATGACATTAAGCTCGATGCCCATTTTGGTGACCATGCCCTGGGCGGCCGGACCAATGCTATTGACCAGCAAGCCAATCACTAAATTAATGCCGATAAAACCTACTCCAATGGTAATCCCGGAACGAAAAGCCTGACCGGGCTTTTGCCCAAGTCCCCAGCCCAATAAAAAGATGATAATGGGTAACATAACGGTAGCGCCGAGGTCCAAAATAAACTTAATTGCGTCCATTCATTACACCTCCCAAATATTATAAAACTATTTACGATAACTTCTCGGGGAACTGTCGCAACACTTAGTATCCTGAGGCATCCTTAGCGCAGATGCTCCGCAATCTGTTCCAAAACTTCTTCTTCGCCGATACCGGTAATAAGATTGATGGCACTGACAACCGGAACAGAAAGCTTATTATTCACAAATGTTGTCGATACAACCAAGTCGATATTGGCCGCATGACTGGCCAATTCAATGATTTTGCACTGAAAAATATCCGCGGTAATACCCCGCTTTTGCAGTCCCTTCTTGACTTTTTCCGCAACAATCGTTGATGTAGCAATTCCTGTACCGCAAACAATCGCAACGCGTTTACTCATGAATTTCACCTCCTTATATAGATTTGTCCATTAGGCTCCTATTTGCAATGCCTGGTTAAGCAGCGATACCGCCTGTTCCCGCTCCACGGCCTTACGTAAGTTACTCAGCAGGGTGCGGTTTTGAAAGAGCGAGGAAAGTTTCTGCAGCATGTTGATCTGTTCTTGCGGCTCCTTGATCGCCAACATGAAAACAATCTCCGCCTCGATAATCTGACTGGGATTTCCCATCATCTGAAACAATACCGGTTTTTTCAAAATGCCGATGGATACAGCGGCTCTATTCACATGAACAGCATCGGTATGGGGAATGGCCACCCCGATTTCAGCCGCCGGCAAGCCGGTGGGATAATGGACTTCCCGTTCTTGAATAGCCTGGATATACGACTCTTGCACATATCCCTGACGGAATAAATTGCCGCTCATTGTTGCCAATACTTCACACCGGTTGCTGGCTTCAATCCCTACCAGGACCAATTCCGGCACCAAGGCAAAAGCTTCTTTTCCATTCATTGGACTCATCCTTTCTCCCCATAGTTGTGCATTGCTGCCATAAATTGCTCGGATGTTTTTACCTGCTGTACTGCCGATAAAAATTCCTGAGAACAAATAAGACTGTATAACTGTTTAATCATTGTCTGGCACTCCTCGGTTAAAGCCAGCATATAAACAAGCTGAACCGGATTACCGTTCCACTCAATCGGATTTGCCAGTTTGGCGATGGCAATCCCCGGCTTCTTTACAAAAGAAGGATCTGTGTGAGGCATCGCCGCTCCATTGCCCATATAGGTAGGCCGCAAAACTTCTCTTTGATAAATTCCTTCCAAAAAGTTCTCATGCACGTATTGCTGCCGGATCAATAAATCGCTTAAGCTTTGCAGTACCGCTTCCTTCTCCTGTACAGCAGGATCAACTACTATAAGTTCCGGCGCCAGCAATTCCTGCAGGGTATAATCATGGACTGCGCCGGAGTTAGCCGCAACAAAACGTTCACCCTCCAGCAGCACTCTGATTCTTTGAATACCATCACCCTTGACAAGTTCTTCAATAGAAATAAAAGCCACCTGCGGTAAGGCCGGGTCCACTGTTCCGATAACGGCAAGCACCGTTTTCGTTCGTTGTACATCCTGAATAACCTGGTGCAAATTCCCCTGAATGGCGCCAAACGACATGATTTCAATCTGTTCAGGCAGCTCCGGCAGCAACGATTCGATTAATTCCTTAACTTTCAAAGCCGCCCCCTCACCGGTAATGCAAACAGTTATCAACACCTTAGGCTTGGTTTGCGATTTTTCCTTTTTAAGCCCCAACCGGGAAACGTAGCGGGGATTTTCCTCCAATGAGCCGGCCAGCTCATCCAGTGTCATTTGCTGCAAGGCAGCCTTGCGCACCGCTTCAATGGCCAGCACGGTATCCACCCGCGAAATTACCCTTGTCTTAATGCCTGTCTTTTGAGTAACCAATTCCCCAAAGGTAACTAACGATCCCATATCGACTAAGAGCAGGACACCTTTTCCCTCATCCGCCGACTTTGCCGTGTCCAAAACCCGCTCCAGGGCATTTTCCGGGCTTTCATCCAATGACATCTCTACACTTTTAGCATGCATAACGCCTAACAGCCGGTTAGCAACATCCGCCATTCCTTCGGCAACATGGCCATGGGAAATAATCACAATACCTACCCGGCCCTCTTCCAGTCGCTCTGTCTGGTTGGCAAATGTAACCAGATACATGGCCACAAAGCCGATTTCATCCTCGGGAAATTGCAATTGCAATTCGTTCTCCATGATCGAAACCATTTTTTTCGCCGCTTCATATTCATGGCGGTGCTCTTTTTTAATCGTCTGCAGATGAGGATTGACGACCATCCGCCCTTCTTCTAAACGGTCCAGCGTCGTTTTCAAATGAATCGCCAGGCAATAGAACAGTTTGTCCTCGGCAAGCTGCAATTCATGAGATAGCAACTTCTGCACTTTTTCACACACATCAAACACTTTTGCCCCGACAATTTTCACCAGATCAGTTTTTAAAACAGGACGGACATTGGTTTCAATATGCTTGATGATTGTTTTAAAACGAACCTCCAGTTCATCGCCAATGATACAATTAATAGTTTCGTCACTCATATTTTTGTTTTGCAAATCCTGATAGCGCTCTTCAATATACTGATAGATAGAAGACGATAACGAGTATATATTTTCCGTCTCCTTTGCTTCCTGAACGGTATGATCAGGGTGGACAATCAGCTTTCCCTCGATCAGTTGTTCAATATCCTGGCGATTTTGAATTTTTAATAGGCCTTTGCGTGCATACGCCGGCAAATCCTCAACGGTAATACGGATTATATTCCCCTGATTGATCACATGGTTCAGAAAGGCTCGCGCGCAGGATACCTGAATAACGCTTAACAATTGTCCGATATTGCCCGGACACTCAAACAGCAGTAAGGCCCGAAGAGTTTCCGCATCAATCTCGATTGAGTTTTTCGTTCGCATAGCTTCCTGGGCAAAGAAAGCCGACATTAGCTCAAAGCGTTCATTAAAAGGACGGGCTGCTAAAGAAGGAATTTCGATCAGCATGGGAATGCGGCGGCGAAAGGTAATGAGCAGCGAGGAGTCCGGGTTTTCCGTGGTTGCTGCAATGATCATAACCGATGCATGACGGACCAGTTCGGTTTCACCTAAGCGGCGAAAACAATTTTTATCCATCAGGTAAAATAAAAGTTCCTGTCCCTCCGGCGGTAAACGATGAACTTCATCTAAGAATAAGATTCCGCCATTCGCCTTTTCAACCAGGCCTTCCTTATCGGCCGCCGCACCGGTAAAGGCACCGCGGATATAGCCGAATAGCTGAGCCATCAGCAATTGCGGGTTATTAACATAGTCAGCGCAGTTAAAGAAAACAAATGGCGCCTGCCGCGAGATCCGCTGTACACTTTTGGCGTATTGATACATGGCTTCGGCCAAATCACTTTTCCCAACTCCCGGTTCTCCCAAAATCAAGGTATGAAGACCCTTGGGTGGATAGAAAATGGCAGCCTTGGCCTGTTCAATAATGGTTTTCAAACTGCCCTGATAGCCGATAAAATGGGCAAATACGTCATTGGTTATGTTTGTTTCCTCCGGCTGCTGCGTGCCTGGCAGCATTGCTTCTTTCCGCAACAATTGGGCGGGTTGCGTTTTTTTCGGCGGTACCGGTTCGCATTCCCTACGGTATTCGCGAATCGCAAACCGCGAAATGTCAAATCCCTTGCTTCGCAAATGTTGTGTCAGGTCCCGCTCAGAGATATGCGGGCTTTTTTGCAATATGTCCTTTAATGCGGCCATCAGAACAGGTTTTCGTCGTGTACGCGAATCGGTGATACCATATTGCCGTCGCAAGCCCGTAACCTGCTCTCTTTTCATCCCCAGCAATTGGGCAAGTTGTTCGTCGGTATACGGTTTTTTCTTATCTTCCGTTGCAAGCAGCTGATTAAGTAATTCCTTCATATGCCCCTCCACCCTTATTTAATAGCATAAACCATGCCAAGCAAGGTATATATTGTAGACTGTTGATTTTTTGCCGCACTCAGGGCTCTCTACTTATTACAAAGTATACCAATCATCGACAAAACATACCATACCATTTCAAAACATACCATGTCTGACTCGTTTATCTTTAAAGTGTAAATTGTAGTGGCATGTCTTTTATTATGAAATAAATGAATTGGAACAATGAGAAACATCTGTTTTATTAATTTACAAATTTGTACTATACTCATACTATCGGACTAGAGCGTGTCTACAAACTAACGGAATGATCTATGGCGAGTGATTTTTGCGCCAGACGAATTATACCCTAAAGGGCACACGAAATTTTGCAGGAATAGCGGCCCCTGTTTCAAAAAATTTTAATGGCACAAAAAACACCGTCAGGAAGCGCTTGGGATAGTTTAAAGACACGCCCTGGATAACAGCAAGTCGCTTCGTTAAAAGAGCATTTGTAAAAAACAATCACTATAAAGATTGATTCAAAACATTCCCGTTTTTCATATTATCGAGTTATCCAGTATGACTCTGCGAAAGCCTTAAGGAGGATTTATCATGAAAGAACTTGGTTTTATCGGCTGTGGCCATATGGGTGAGGCCATGGTGTCCGGCGTATTGAAAAGCGGCTATTTAACAGGCAGCGACATTCTCGTACATACCGGCCGTCCGGAAAGCCTGGAAGCGCTGCACCAAAAATACGGAATCCAAACAGCCCAGACTAACCGCGACGTTGCCCGGCAGGCAAAGCTCTTGCTGCTTGCGGTCAAACCTAACATGTATGCTGCTGTTATCAACGAAATCCGCGAAAATATCCAGGAAAACTCTATCATTATCACCATTGCCCCCAGCTATTCTATCGCAGCAATACGAGCCGCCTTTGGCAAGCCGCTGAAAGTGGTGCGGGCCATGCCCAATACCCCGCTTATGGTTGGCTGCGGCATGTCCGGCATCACCTTCTCGGACAATATTACAGAAGCGGAAAAACAAAGTGTTCACAAGCTCTTCAACAGCTCCGGTACAGCAATAGAAGTGAAGGAAGACCTGATGAGCGCCGTCGGCTCTGTCAGCGGATCATCACCGGCATTTGTCTATATGCTGATTGAGGCTATGGCGGATACCGCCGTGGCCCTGGGACTTTCCCGCAAAGATTCCTATTTGTTCGCTGCTAAGGCCGTCGAAGGCGCCGCTAAAATGGTGCTGGAAACTGGTGAGCACCCCGGAGCATTGAAAGATGCAGTCTGTTCGCCTGGCGGTACAACAATTGAAGGAGTACTGGCCCTTTCTGCCAATGGCTTTAGAGGAAACATTGCTGAAGCCATGCTTCGCTCGGCAGATAAATTCCGTGAAATGGAGAGCGCTCAGAAATAACCCATTCGTAAATGAAATAAGCCAGCCGAAACCGGCTGGCTTATTTCATTTACTTCTAACTTTCTCTGTTATTTCCCTAAAACCTGTATATAGATATTCCGGTTACGCGCTCTATTCTGATCCCAGTCAACAAAATAGATGTAGCCAACCGTTCCGGTCATTAGCTTTCCGCCACGAATCACAAAGGTTTCACTGGAGCCAATCAAGGTTGCTTTGAGATGAGCATCTGTGTTTAACAATGTTCCGGGATCAGGAGGATAATTCGGATCATTTAGGCCCATGGCAAATTCGGTATGTTTAGGACCCGGGCTGCCATATTGTCCTTCCGTCACACAACGGGGAATAATTTTATCCAAAATTCTATTCAGATCTACCTGGATTACTTCATCACCGTTAAAGTTCCGATCATGCATATATTCCTCAAAAAATACGGAACAAGTAGTGTGAGGAGTACTTACTACTACAATTCCCTCCTGCACTTTGCTTTCGGCAATGATTCTGCGGACCTCTTCGGTAATTTCATGATAAGACGGACGATTTCCATTCGATTTGACTACTAAAGTATCTCCATGTACGATCATGACAATTCAATCCTTTCTTTTTCTGTTCTTTTTAAGGCCTTTATCATTTCGAGAATCTTTTCTTTTCGATTGGGAGCATTTAATATGCCACTGGTGCCACCGCTGCCATCGGCTCCCTGCGTAATTACCCGGTACACATCATCACCGGTACTTACACCGGCCGCCTGGATAATTAATATGGAAGAGTCAATTGCCTTCACGGCTTCGTTGGTCTCAAGAATATAGCTGTCATCACTGGTGTGTCCTGTGCCGATCAAACTGGTCGGCTCACAAATGATCACATCCGGCTTAAGCTGCGCCACAGCTTTACATTGCGCTACACTGTCGGCACACACGATTGTAATGATCCCCAGTTCATCGGCCCGTCTCATAGCCTTATCTAAATTGGCCAGCGTCAGTGGACGTTCCGCGTGATTTAACACTACCGCTGCGACTCCGGCATGTTTCAATGCCTCCGGCAAAACATGACCCATGCCTCTGCCCGGGACGATTCCATCCATATGTTGAGCCGTAACAATGAGCTGAGAAGTATGCTGAACAATGGCCGGAATATCAACCAACTGCGCAGTAAACATGACATCTATGTTGTACTCTTTGGCTAATTGATCGGCAACTTTAGCTAATTCCAAACTTTCTTTTCCATAAATATAGGATTTCGGATTAATAATCAGAAAAGGAGCCTTTATCTTGCGCTTATTCATAGCTTTTCCTCTTTTCCTGCGATTTTACTGAAGCCGGTTCTGTGTAAACAATAGGTAACGGTTATTTCTTGGTTGCAAAAACAGCATAGTAATGTCTTAAGCATTTTTGCACACCTGCTTTGGCAGAAGCCTTTACCTTCAGGTAATGATCGGGCTTTTGTTCCTGGATTTCATTCATGGCCGCATTAAGGAAATCAGAAAAAATATTAATTTTTGTTATTCCATTCAAGGCGCACCGATTCAAATTTTCATCCCCCGATGAAGATCCGCCATGCAAAACCAAAGGCGTATCAATAGCTGCTGCGATTTCCCGCAACCGGTCAAAGTTAATTTCCGGAACACCCTTATACATACCATGGGCGGTACCGATGGAAATAGCCAGCGAATCGACGCCTGTTGCTTCCACAAATCGGCAGGCATCTTCTACGGTGGTGTATTCTGACTCAGTCAACTGGTGATTTTCATAGTTTTCGCCTGAACCGACATGTCCGATTTCGGCTTCTACCACAACACCCCGTGCCTGGGCATAAGCTACGATTTCTTTGGTCTTTTTTACATTGAGAGCAAAATCATCCTGCGATGCATCAATCATTACAGATGAAAAACCCAGATCAACCGCTTTTTTTATAACACCCGGAGTAATCCCATGGTCCAGATGCAAGACCACCGGGACTTTAGCATTTTCCGCATATTTCTTGCCGATCATAGCGGCATCTTCCAATGATATGCTGTCGCCAATATGGCTTTCCGCTAAAGCCAGGATTAACGGTAATTCAAGTTCTTCAGCTACTTCCACATGCCATTTCAACCAATCCACATCAATGAAATTTGGTGCCGGAATAGCAAACTTCTCCTGCTGCGCTTTCTTAAATAAATCCTTAGACGTAACTAACACTTGCTTTCCCTCCATTCCTATATTGCACATATGGTCAATTAAATAGACAAAAGTTCACTCGAGGGTAAAAAATAAAATGGTCATAAGTGAAACGCACTCTCTTATTCACCACTTGTTTAAAACTTTTTTGAACTTTTGTTTAACTAATTGGTCAAATGTTCAATGTAGTGTAAAAATAAAACGGATGATCATCCATGGCTCTAGCATAGTCCTTATCAGCCTATTTGTCAATACAATATATTGAACTTTTCCGAAATAACCGACTATTCCGCCCCACCAAGCTTGGATTTGACCTCTTCCACAAATTTTCTCCGGTGCAAATCCATCAGGATTTCTCTGAAAGCTATACTTAACACGCCATCTTCTAAAGACCACCCGCCTGTAATCTCTATATTATGCAATTTATTTGAAGCAATTTCCTGGTGATTTTTTTAATTGCTATGCTTAAGTATTCTCCATCACCTGGGCCTTATGCAGCATCTATCCGGCGTTCCCGGAAACTTATGATATTCAAACGAGTATCACCGGAAAAATCAATCACTTTCATTTTTCGCAGGGTATCAGCCAGGACATCTCTGACCGGAATATTCGTATCGTAAAGCCGGGTTCCTTCTTTAAACATTGTAAAGCCATCCCCACCGGCTGCCATAAAGTCATTCGTAACAACCTTATAAATTTTTTCCGGCTGCAACGGTGTGCCATCAGCCATGGTAACCGCAACAATCTGTAGCTGCTTTGTTTCATCAACCTTAGCAGTTACAGCTAAGCCGGAATACTGAACCATACCAAGCTGCCCGTGCGTAAATCCGTATTCCAACACCTTCATAATCTGTCTTCCTGTCAGCTCCACCGTAAACAGAGTGTTATCAAACGGCATGACTTCATAAAGCTTTCCCATCGTAATGCTACCGGCAGCTATCCCTGTGCGCAGTCCTCCGCTGTTTTGAAAGGCAACATCGGCCTGCACTTTCTGCCGCATCGTGTCTGTCACCCATTCGCCCAGGATGGTTTGGGATAAGCTATAACGGTCATGGCTAAGCTCGTGCACAGTCTCTCCCACCGCTATGTTTTTAACGGCGGCCAGTTCTTTTTGCGTTTGATCTAAAAGCAGCTTAACGCCAGCATCAGCCGGCAGTTCCGGATAAGGTACGGCTATACTGGCAGCGGAACTGGTTACGGTATGATTGTCTTTATTAAAAGCAAGCGAAATAACACCGACGGCCCGGCCATTATAGTCAGCCTGTACCACGGGTATTCCATTAACTTTACCATAGACGGTCTGATGCGAATGGCCGGAAACAACCGCATCAATACCATGAGTCGCGAAAGCAGCATCTACCGCATCGCCGCTAAGCTGCCCGTCTTCATTCATCCAACTGGCAAGATGGGACAACACTACAATCACATCGACATTTTGCTTTTTTAATACAGGCACCAGTTTATTGATTACCTTTGGGGGATCTTCAAAAAGATATCTCCCTACTATGTTAGGATTGGCCTTATAGGCGGTCTCCGGTGTGGCAATACCGATAATGGCCACCTTCACACCCTTGCGCTTGATCAGGGTATACGGCTTAACAAAATCAACCGGCTTTCCTGTATCCCGTTCCAGGATATTCGCGCAAACATACGGGAAGTTAGACTGCGCGATGCGTTCCTTTAATACCTGAATGCCCCAGTCAAACTCATGGTTGCCGAGAGTCATGGCATCAAACGAAGCGTCATTCATCACAGCAACAACTGTTTTTCCATGCAAAAGATTGGAATCGACAGTACCTTGAAACATATCACCTGCACTTAATAGCAACGTCCCTTCGGGATTCTTGGCTTTAAGTTCCTTTAAAAACGTTACCAACTTAGCTGCGCCAGGATTCTTGCCACTTTCCGTCAGAGCACCGTGAAAGTCATTAATGGTCAGTATCTGTAGTTGAACAATATGATCGTCTTTGCTATCTTCGGCTGCTACAACCTGTACCCAGCCTAGCATAAGGAAAAAACTTATACTAAGGACTGCCAAAATACCACACTTCCTGATTTTCATGACCCGCCTCCCCATTACAACCATATCCAATATTTCGCCCGCTATTTGAAGTTTCCCTAGCTGATAGCTCACCGTCAGCTTCCATCTAGGGCTGATGTAGCATGCTTAATTAATAAGCATTGAATCATAATGGTTATTTCTTTATGGAGGCTGCAACTCCTCCAAACGTAAACAAAGAACTCAGCAACAGCAACTTTTTACTCAAACTCTTCCGTTCTGTTAAAATATGTATTTACCGCTTGCCTTTAATTTGGCTAAAATATAATCAGTAATAAAATATTCAGGTATGAAAAGAGAGGATAGCTATGAAATTTATCTATACCAATGGCCGCAACCAAGACTTCGTTAAACTCAGCCAATTGTTAGATGAATATCTGAATGAGCTTGCCGGAGGAGAGGCAAACCGGCAACAGTATATTCCCTACAACACGCTTGATGCCATTCGTGACGTGGTTTTAGCTTACGACGATAGCAGCAGCCCTATTGGCTGTGCCAGTTTTAAATTTTATGATAATAAGATTGCTGAGGTTAAACGAGTTTTCGTAAAAAGAGAGCATCGCGGCAAGGGAATTTCCAAAGAATTAATGCGTTTACTGGAAGCACGGGCCAAAGAAAAAGGCTATAACACATTACTATTAGAAACAGGCGCTTCTCTGGTTGAGGCTATGGGTTTGTATCGTAGCTTAGGCTATGTCATAATGCAAAACTATGGTCAATACAAGGATTTGCAGGAGTCGATTTGTATGCAAAAGAACCTGTTGTAACCTTTCCGTATAAGCTCCAGGCGTTCCTCTTAATCTCCTCCCCTGGCATAATGAAGAGAGATCACTGGGGTAAAAACCATTGATCCCTCTCGTTTTACATGTCTATTACTTTTTTAACTTTGATATTACTTCTAAAGTTCGAATCATCCGTTTACATTAGAAATCCGAATACGACAAGCTTCAAGGCCCAAATGATTAGCGCCGCTTACCAAAAATACGCAAAAGGTAAAGAAATAAATTGATAAAATCAAGGTACAAGGTTAATGCCCCAAGTACAGCAAACTTGCCGATACTTCCCTCGTCATTCAGTTGATGAGCTATTTCTTTTAACCGTTGAGTATCATACGCTGTTAAACCAACAAAGATTAAAACACCAACATAGGTTAGTACCCACATTAAAGCCGAACTTTGTACAAATAGATTAACCAGAGATGCGATAACAAGTCCAATTAAGGACATAAAAAGAAGGTTACCCCACTTACTTAAATCCGCTTTTGTTAGATAACCATAAATCGTCATTGCCCCAAAAGTTCCGGCAGTAATGAAGAAAACACTGGCAATCGAGCCATGGGTGTAACGCAAAAATATCGACGCCAGCGTTAACCCATTCAATGCGGAATACACAAAAAACAAAAAGCTGGCGGCTGTTGCACTGAGTGACTGGATCGAATTACCCAGAGCAAAAACAATGCCCACTTCCGCCAAAAGCAATCCATAAAAGACTAATTTACTGCCAAAGATCAAACTGAGCAGAAAGTGTGAGTGAGCGGTATAAAAAGCAAGTACGCCTGTTGTCAAAAGCCCGAACATCATCCAGCCGTAAACCTGCATAAAAAAGCTTTGTACAAGCACTGCCGTCTGACTGCCAGTGGTGTGGTTATACGAAGAAGGGATATTTTGCATTCCTGCTAACACTCCTTTAATCCTAAATATAGGTAAATTTACTATACTATAGAATATTTATCTTTGCAATGGCGTGACTCTCTACCTTCAACTATGTACCACCTCGTTCAAAATATTTTTTTATTTTTAAAACCTAACTTATCTATTGCAATTCTTACATTGCAGGGAAATATTACCCTGTGACGAATTCGGTATTATACCAACTACAGAACATCCAAAAGCCACGAGGAGGTTGTTTCAACTGAATATTTTGCTCAATCTATTTAAAAAAGACGGGGTTTTCTCATTTACCGGAAGAATCAATCGGTCTAAATATATCATCAGAAGTCTCGTTTTCTTATTAATGTGTATTGGAAATATGTTTCTTATGTTAGGCACGTTTCATCTGTTGGGCGATAAGCCCATTTCCTGGATTATTGTAATAGCGGTAGGTTTCTTCATTATTCTTTATAGTCTGGCCAACTCAATAAAGCGACTCCACGACCTAAATCTATCGGGACTGTGGATTTTACTCTGGGTAGTACTCATTGGCTTAATAAGTAATTTTTTAGGTTTTTCAACAGCAAAATTAACAAACAATATTATCTCCTTTATTATCTGGGTAATTATGATCTCTCTGCCAGGAACACCAGGCCCCAATAAATACGGAGAAGATCCTTTAGCTACAACTCATCCAACAACATAAAAGAAAAGACACAGCTCTGCCTTAACACAAGCTGTGTCTTTTCATAAAACAAACACTAAGACGCAAAAAGGCATCTGCAGCAGGACCGCAGAGGTCCGAACTTTTGATAATGTAAAAAACAGCCTCGCGCAAATTCGCGCGAGGCTTTGATTTTGCGACAAAGAGGGTGAATTTCCTCCGTGCTCTCTTTGACAGGCGCTCTGTCTTACTGGCATGTATTTACCTTTATGACATCGCCCGATGATTACTCCAAGAAAAACACCTGTTCCAACTTAGGCTGTGCACCGGTCTTCGGATCCATGACCATGATCATAACATCTTTCATATACTCATTCCATTTGGCAACAACCGGACTTTTTCCTTGAACCTCGGCCGCATAACCGGCTCCTTTCTCACATTCGTAATAGCCAAACAATTCATTGCCCACATTCCAGATTGTATAATTACGGATACCTGCAGCTTTAAGAACACTTTTCATTTCCGGCCAAATCTCATCATGCCGCTTCTTATACTCCTGCAGCTTTCCTTCGTGTACAATTGCTTTCCAGGCATATCGATCCATATGATAGCCACACTCCTTATTGCTTGGATTTTACTTTCGCTAGCAGGAAGTCTCTTCCTGCGCGTTGGCGGATAGTTCCTGCGCATATTTTGTCCCGTAACGCTCTTCTTCAATTTGCTCCAAGGTCTTACCGCTCGTGTCCGGCGCTCCGATTGTCCCAATAAGCAAGCTGATAGCTGCAAAAGCAACCATGAGCACCACCGCATATCTAAAGCCTAAACTCTCCATGATAATCGGGAAGGCAAAGGCCCAGACCGCAGCGGCAAATCGCGTAACAAAGAAAGTAAAACCCTGTGCAGTTGCCCGATAGCGCGAAGGAAACAGTTCACTGCACCAAAGCTGATAAAAAGCCTGCTGACCTGCACCATTGTTAATTCCGGCAAAAGCAGTAAAAGCAAAAACCATTCCCATTGTCATCGCTTCCGGCGGCAAGAGCCACATCGACCATCCTACCACATAAATAGCACCGATGACAAAATACAAAAGCTTACGGTTTACCCGATCTCCCAGCCCCATGAAGATAAAAAATGTCGCTAAAATGGATATGACAAAAGACCCAACTTGCAAAGCATTACTCATCGCATTGGAAAGGTTGCCTACATGTTCAAAGATATAGGGCATAAAGAAGCCCCAGGTACTGGCACATAAATTCCAGATCGAATACACTCCACAAAGAAATAATACCGTCTTAAGATTAATCCCGCTAAACAAGACACTATAGGAAGGCTTCTCCAGGCGCCCTGTGGCAAGTAATTCATTTTCCTTTTTCTTCGCTTCCTGCCAGTCCTTAGATTCCGGCATCCGCAGCCGTTGATACCATACCCATGCTGCCACAATGATTAAGTGCCCGAATACCAGCCTATTCCCCAACAATCCCCAGTTGTTTACAAAAACGGATAAGAGCAGCACGACCGCCGGGCCAAGTGCCCAGGCAAATTGCGCCGAACCACAATGCTTGGCTCTGTTTTCCGCCGGCGCCTCTTCGGCAATCATCGTCCACGATGCCACAACATCGGCACCTACACCCAATCCCACAATGATATAACCGCATAAGAGCATCGGATAGTTCACACCAAAAACAATAAAGAGCATCCCGATAATATAGACAAGCAAATCATAGGTGTACACAAACTTGCGGCCGTACTTATCGCAAAGGCGACCCCCGATTAATGCCCCCACTGCAGCCGAACCGGCATTTGAACTCAGTGCGCCCAGAAGTCCCAATTGCATTCCGTCCATTCCCAAATAGGCTTGCCATAAACTTAAGCCCGCGGCGCCTGCTACAATAGAGCCCGCATCGATATAACTTGTCATAGCGGCAATAATCGTTTTCTTCCATGCCGAAGGTTCTTGGTTTTTCATTGTCTTTACCTCTTTTCTCTTTATGAATACTCCCGAATTAACAATAAACTCAGTATGTTCCGATAATTCAAGCTGCAAAAACCTGTCATAAAGAAAGGTGAGAGAAGGGCTGAGTCCTCCTCATCGCCTTTCCATATTAGTTCAATCTAGAAATTCTTCTTTCAGGTCAATTTTAAAATCTTTGGCTAAATCTTTGAATCCCTGTACAGGAATCGTTTGCCGTTTCCCGCCCATAGCCAGTACCTTCACGCAAATCTCCGCCGATTTTTCCACGGTGTCCATCAGACCAAAGGTACTGTCAAAATCTTCGCCGGCACAAAAAATTCCGTGATGCGCCCAAATGGCCACATCATAGGTTTTCATCAACTCACCTGTTGCTATGGCAATATTCCTGCCGCCGGGAACCATCCAGGGTACAACTCCTACGCCTTTAGGAAAAATAACCGGACATTCGGTCATCATTTCCCACAAAGTGCGCGTAAACACTTTATCTTCCAGGGGAAGTACAAAAGTAAGCGCAATAACGTTGGCCGGATGCGAATGATAAATCACCCGGTATTTCCCCCTGGTTATTTCTTTCTTAATGCTATGATTTAACAAATGAGTAGGAAATTCGCTGGTTGGAGTTCCGCCTTGCTCAAGACCCCAAACAATACTGTAGTTCTCTCCTTTTTCATCAACATACACTATGGCAATATTATCCTCAGGACATAAACTGACATTACGCATAAATTTACCACTGCCGGTTACCAGAAAATATTCTCCTCCCAGATTAGGTACACTTACACCGATTGGAGCAAATTGACTAGCCGGGTTCAATTCAGCCTGAATGGAAACAGCCTCTTCCTGTTTTAGGCGATAACTAAAATTCCCGCCATTCCGTTCATGCCAGCCCTTTTTAAAACCATCTTCTGTAACTCTGATGAAACCCTTAACAAAATTCATATCTGCAATCTTCATGTTTGTTTATCCCCTTTTTGACAAGACCGTTTTTTCATAGTCGAGAACTGTTTTTAGCCAAGTCTCCCGCACCGGCACATTATGTGTCGCACAGAAGTAGTCCCAGATATCGCCAACCGGATATAATTTCAGTTCTTCCTGCAACGTCATCAATTCGGAAAATTTCCCGGCAGTTTGCAATTCAGCCAGTTTTTGATGAGGCTGTAACAAAGCATAGAGGAGAGACTTTTGCATATTTCTCATACCAACAACCCAGGCCGCTATACGATTTATACTTGCATCAAAAAAGTCCAGGCCAATAAATACTCTGTCCAGCGCGTCACAACGGACAAGCTCCTTGGCAATCTCCTTTGTTTCATCATCAAATAACACGACATGATCGCTATCCCATCGTACAGCCCTGGTTACATGCAGTGCCAACCGTTCATAAAACAAAAGCATCGAAGGTATTTTATCGGAAACCACTTCCGTCGGGTGATAGTGACCATTATCCAGCAAGCACAGCACATCATTTTTCGCAGCATAATTTAGATAAAATTCATGGGACCCAACAGTGTAAGACTCCAGACCAATCCCAAACACTTTCGACTCTACGCTGTCGGCAAGATAGCGTGAGTCCAGTTTTTCCGCAAAGATTTCATCTAACGATTCTTTTAGCCGCCGTCTCGGGCTCAAGCGGTCCGCCGGAATATCTTTATAACCGTCGGGAATCCAAATATTATTTAACGCAACACTGCTCAGTTCTTTCCCGAAATACTCCGCAATTCGCCGGGAAGCTTTGCAATGATCAATCCAAAACCGGCGAATTTCCTTATCCGGATGAGATAAGGTCAAACCCTCGGCAGCTTTAGGATGGGAAAACAATGTGGGATTAAAATCCAAGCCCAGACCTCTTTCTTTGGCAAACTGTACCCAGGCTGCAAAATGCTTTGGCTCCAGTTGATCGCGCTCTACTTTCTCATCGGTAATCGCATAGGAAGCATGCAAATTAATCTTATGAGTTCCCGGTACCAGGCTAAGGGCCTGATCAATATCGGCCATCAATTCTTCCGGATTTCTTGCCTTGCCGGGATAGTTCCCTGTAGCGGCAATCCCGCCGGATAATGCGGCAGCATTTTCAAAACCCGAAACATCATCACCCTGCCAACAGTGCATGGAAATTTTTACATTTTCCAGCTTTTTTAACGCCGCCTCCACGTCCACTCCCACATTCTTGTATAAATCCTTTGCTGCCTCAAACCTTGTCATTTAACCTTCACTCCCCACTTTTTTTATATCGAACGACCTCTTGATGATCTCCCTGGCTTCTTTCAGTTCAGCAAGGTCTTTCGCTTTCAGCATTTGTACCAGAATATTCCCCAACGCAGTTGCTTCTACCGGCCCGGCATAGACCTCTTTACCGGTATAATCGGCAGTAAGTTTATTTAAATATCCATCCTTGCTCCCCCCGCCCACAATGTGGATACGGGAATACTTTTTAGCGGTAATAGCCTCGATTTCAAGCACCGTATCGGCATAGCTCTTGGCTAAGCTATGATAAGCACACGCCAAAATCTCGCATTCGGTTTCCGGCTTTTCCTGATTTGTGCGCTCACAGTAATCCTGCAAAGCCTGAATCATGCTTTTAGGCGCTAAAAAGGAAGTGTCATTAACATCAACAAGCGAGGGAAAATAACTGCCCAGCTTGGCCAACGTACACAGCTCGTCAAACGAATAGGAATGCTTAAACTCCTGGCGGATGGACTGTATCAGCCAAAGTCCCATAATATTCTTCAGGTAACGGTAACGATAATGGTAGCCGCCCTCATTCGTAAAATTTCGGACTCTGCTTTCCTCCGTACAATCTGCTATTTTACGTTCAATTCCCATTAACGACCAGGTGCCCGAACTCAGGTAGATATAGTCGTCGTCATTGGCCGGTACAGCCAAAATAGCCGAACCGGTGTCATGGGTCGCCGGCAGAACCACTTCCGTATTAAAACCCACCAGCTTCTGTATTTCTTCCGTTAAACACCCCACTACCGTTTTAGGTACATGTATGGTACTGAATAAATGTTTAGGCAGCCCCAGCTTCTCCAGCAGCTCCCAGTCCCAGTCCTGCGTATCCGGATTCTGCAGTTTAACCGCAAACAATTGATAGATTGTATTAAACGGCAATTTTTGAATTCCGTTTCGGTAGTATAGATCAGGCTCACTGATGACTTCATACACCTTTTTGTCGATATCTTTAGTCCGGTTATCACGATAGGCTACAGCCTCACCTACCATTTCCTGAGTTTCATCAAGTAAGACAAAATCCACTCCCCAGGTATCGACGCCAATACTTTTGGGAATGCAATTGTAACGTTTGCAGCGGGCAATTCCCTCTACCACCTCGTGAAACAGACGCTTCATATCCCAGCAAAGATGAGCGTCCCGTTCAATAAGTTTATTCTCAAAACGATAGACCTCTTCAAGGCAAAGCTTTTGATTTTCCATCCAGCCTACTACATGGCGCCCACTGGATGCACCGATATCAATGGCTAAATAGTAGTTTCTCATTTTTCTCCTCCATTGCATTAAAATCCCCAATCAAACCAATTATCCGAATCTTTCAAATCATCTTTCTGTTTCGTATATTACCACAAAAACAAATCAAAAACAATATATATTTTCTTTATTTATTTTTGTTTATGTTGTATTTTCTTTTTATAAATTCATTTTATTGTCGTTTTTTATTCCCTTTTTGCCTATCATGTTGTTTTTCCGGGCAAGAAATTGTATACTAAAATTAGATAATTATATCAAACAAGAACTGCCTTTACCTTCACCAAAAAGTATAAGTAATCGAGGTGATTTTTATTTTAGGTCTAGAAAGACGCCAAAAAATCATGGAATGTTTAAAGCAAAACAACAAGGTTTACGTAAACGAGCTAAGCAAGTTGTTCCAGGTAACCGAAGAAACCATCCGGCGGGATTTAGAGAAGCTTGAAAATGAAGGATTATTATATAGAAGTCACGGCGGGGCCGTATTAAAAGATCCGATCATTGAAGATTTATCTTTTTCCAAACGGTCGGTAGAAAACTCCCCGGCCAAACAAATTATTGCCGATAAAGCTAAGCTGTTAATCAACGACGGTGACACGATTATGGTGGATTCCAGCACAACGGCTCAGGCATTGATTCATCTTTTAGTAAACAAAAAAAACATTACGATTATCACCAATTCCATTAAGCTTTTAAACGATTTTGCCGATACTGATTTCACGATGATTTCCACTGGCGGCGATTTACGTTCCCACTCCTTCGCTCAGGTCGGAACGGCGGCTTGCAAAGCGCTCAGTCGTTACTATGTTGATTTTGCCATCATTAGCTGTAAGGGAATCGACCGGGAAAAGGGAATTATGGAATCCAATGAAGCCGAAAGTGATATTAAACAACAAATGGTTCGGCAGGTCAGGTCAACGCTTCTTTTGGTAGACCACTCCAAGTTCGATAAGATTTCATTTATAAAAACACTTGATTTTACCGATGTTGATTATATCGTTACCGATCAAAAACCAGATATAGGCTGGATAAACTTCTTAAAAAAACATAATATCAAACTAATCTACTAACACTTACCAGCTAAAATCTTAGTAATGGCTCGCTTTTATCCCCCAAATACGGCCAGCGAAGAGAACGCCATAAGGAAGCAACAACCCCAAGTCGCAAACGAAAAATGGCTGAGTGTTTTTTCATCACTAAAAAGAAAAGGCACAAGAAATATCATATTGAGAAAATGACGTGCGCAACTCAAGTTATCAAGATATAAAGTAAAACACAAAAAAGCCTTCTAGCAATTGCTAGAAGGCTTAGCCTTTTCTTTGGCGCTCCCGGGCCCGATTATACATTCTGGGGAATCAATAAGCCCTAGTAGAATCAACACTCTGTTGGTTTTAAATTATTTTGAGCATGTAGATTTTATGCTCTTTACTACGCATTGCCTGCCTAATTCGTAGTACAACTGTAAATAAAATTATATTCTGTGAGATAGAAAAAACACTGTTGGGTTGAAAACTCTCCGCACGAACGTATGAATAAGATTATTAGCTAGACCTACACTTTTGATAATAAGGGGAATAATCACATAAATTCCCTAAAATTATTTTTTAAAATAAATAGACAATCTATATTCGATATGCTATAATAATATTCGTCTTTAAATGAATGTTTTATGCGCCCGTAGCTCAGGGGATAGAGCACCGGTCTCCGGAACCGGGTGCGCAGGTTCGATTCCTGCCGGGCGCACCATAAGAAATTTAAAACCTCTAGCAATTTTGCTAGAGGTTTTTTACTGGAAACTATTTATTTTAAAACTTAAAAAAAGGGCGAGAGTGAGTTGCTACCAGCAAATGATCACTCTCGCCTTTTTTACATCCCTGTTTAAAACTTGAAAAATACCTTTATATCGAACACTTCACTGAGAGCAAACAACCTTCCTCTAAATTCGTTTCCAAACAATACACTAATCTGATTCCGTTCGATTATAACCGGCCCTGCCCCCTGTTTCCTATCGACTGATTTCGTCTAATGTCTTGCCTTTCGTTTCCTCACCGGCAAGCCATACCGTTACCGCTACCAGCAGCATGACCGCGGTAAACATGGTAAAGATCATTTGAAAACCGCCTTGTCCCTGCAGCATGAAGCCCACAATGGTAGGCGCCAAAATCCCGCCAATCCGCCCGACGGCTGCGGCCCAGCCGGAACCGAAAGCCCTTATCCGGGTAGGATAGAGTTCGGGAGTATAGGTATAAACAACACCCCAGGCTCCCAAATTGAAAAATGACATCAAACTGCCCCACAAGAGTACTACGCCCGGCGTACCGCCTTGTCCGAAGAAAAAAGCAGCCACAGCACTAAGCGCCAGAAAACCGCCCAGTGTCGCCTTCCGTCCGATCCGGTCCACCAGATAGGCTGCGGCAAAATAGCCGGGCAACTGAGCAAGTGTCATAATCAACACATACTCAAAAGTTTTAAGCACTGTATAACCCTGTCCCACCATCAACGAAGGCAGCCAGGTAAAAATACCGTAATAAGAATATACAATGCCAAACCAGATGATCCACAAAACCAGCGTCCGTTTAAAAAATTCGGGCGCCCATATATCCGAAAAGGCATTGCGTTTGACCGGCTCCGACGGTGGAGCTATCATATCGTTTACCGGCGTCAAACCGGCCCGGCGCTCAATATCACAGACAATATTATGGGCTTCTTTGATCTGACCTTTGTCCAGCAAATACCGGACCGACTCGGGCACCCAATTCCACAGATAAAATACATACAGTGCTGGCACCGCACCGATAAAGAACGCCATTTGCCAGCCATAATGCGGGATAAGTAAATAAGCGATCAAGGCCGCCGCCAACCAGCCTACTCCCCAGAAGCTTTCTAAGAGAACGATAAACCGCCCCCGTTTATCCGGTGGCGCATATTCACTAACCAATGTCACCGCTACCGGCAGTTGCCCTCCCAGACCGAAACCAACCAGAAATCGCAGTACGACCAGGGAGGAAAAGTTCCAGGCAATCCCGCACAGCCCTGTCGCGATACTGTAAAGAATTAACGTAGAGGCAAACATTTTTTTCCGGCCGATCCGGTCGGCAGCCGAACCGGATAAAACAGCCCCCAGAGCCATGCCTACCAGCCCGGCACTACCAATATAGCCTACCTGCGCGGCGGTAAGACTCCAGGCCTTCGCCAAAGAAGGCAGCACGAAGGCAATAATCCCCGTGTCCATCGCATCAAACATCCAGCCCAAGCCGGTAATCACAAGCAGCCGATAGTGAAAACTGCCGGCAGGAATTCGCTCCAAACGACCAATAATATCCATAATACCCTTCACCACTCCAAACTTTACATCTGTCTTGTCACATGTTCATTATAAAGAGTAATCGTACCGTTAGCAAGCACTAAGTTCATAGAATTCGCTATAGCCGGCACGCATAGCTTCAAATAAAAAAAGAGCCGACTTCAAAGTTCAGCTCTTTTCCTTCAATCCAGCAGAATCCCTTTTTCATGCAGCTTAGCCTGTATTTTTTGCAATATTTCACCCGTGGGGACTTCTATCGTATGCAGATGAACACCGCCTGTCACAATGGAAATAGGCTCGGCGCCGCTGGCCTCCAGTTTTTCAACAAAATCGGCAACATCCTGCCGCGAAGCCAGCATCAAGTTAGCCCTGATTTCACCATATACCGGATGTTCCACAATAACATTCAGTACTTTTGCTCCATAGTCCACCATAATCTCCAGTTCTTCTCCCATCTTGCCGGTCGTATGCCGGCAAGCTAAGGTCGCAATCATTCCCTGGGGCTTGGGCCTGGGCAGTACATAACCATTCGGTGTAGCGTACACATGCGTACCTGCCGCCCGTAAAATAGCCATATCGCCAACAATAATCTGACGACTGACTCCCAGCTCTTTGGCTAAAACCGTTCCCTTTAACGGTTCGTCCGATTGCTGCAGCCGTTCCAGCAATCGTTCTCTTCGTTTCTTTGCTTCCATCTTCCCATCTCCTTGCCCTAACCGCACTCCACTGCTGCTGCTATTCCTTGCTTAATAGTTTAACCACCTCCGGTGAAATTCCTCTTTATCAACGAAAAAAAGCGAATTTGAGGTATTTCCCCAAATTCGCCCGCCTTAGCAAAATGATTCGGTTTACAAAACCTCGGTTAATGCCATGTCCACAGCGCCCTTGATAGTTCCTTCTTTGCTGGTTGTAAACCGTATTTCAGCCGCCCGGTAGGAATTACCCATGGCCCGTTCCTCCACCGTGCTGCGAATGGTTTCCTCAATGAATTCCTGCGCCTGGGCCAAACCGCCGCCAATAACAACGATTTCCGGATTAAAGGTATTGAATATATTGGCGATGCCAATTCCCAAATAACGGGCCACCTGCCGCAGCATAAAGATCGCAAGATCGTCCTGCTCCGCTGCCGCCTGATAAATATCGTCAGCCGTAACGTTTTCCAGCTCGCCCTGGACCATTTCACTGATCATTGATTTTTGGCCTTCCTTAATAGCCCGCACCACGGAAGAAATGAGTGCCGCTTCCGAGGCCAGCGCTTCCAGACAGCCATAGTTACCGCAACTGCACACCGGACCGGTAACATCGATGATCGTATGCCCGATTTCTCCAGCCCCGTTTGTCAGCCCCCGGTATAATTCACCGGCAATAATAATGCCGGCGCCAATACCATGTCCCACTTTCACCAGTACCACATTGTCGGTTTCCTTAATAAAATGGTAATAGTATTCGCCCCGAGTCATCGCTTTCACGTCATTTTCGACAAATACAGGTATCCGGAATTTTTCTTCCACAATGGATTTAAGCGGCACATTACGCCAACCTATCGAGGGAGCATACACGGATATACCGGCAACGGAGTTAACCGGTCCGCGCACCACAATGCTAATTGCCGCTACCGGCGCCTCCGCTTCCTCAACACAGGCTTTAAGCGATGCCGTCATCCAGTTGATAATATCATCGGCCGTTAGCTTCTCAATGCTATGGGTTCGCTTTTTTATTACCTCCCCATCGGCATCTGTACGGTATACCTCGATATTCTTCGAGCGGATCAACACCACAATAACTTCGGCAAAACCGGGATTGGTCTTTAACAGTAACGGCCGTCTGCCGCCGCTGGATTCTCCAATCATATATTCAAGAATAAGTCCGGCATCCAGCAGTTTGTTGGCAATATTAATAACCGTAGGAGGCGTTAGATTTGTCAGCCTGGCGATATCAATCCGTGAAATAGGCCCCCGTCGTCTAATGGTATTTAGTACGGTTAAGTCATTGATACTATTGGTAGCTTTACATGGCAACGAGATCACCTGCATACCCCTCCCTTACTAGTTATTAACACCCTCTGCTGCTAATACCTCAACAGCCTTAATTCAGTAAATCCTGGCGGTCTATTTTCCGCACCCCTCCGTTGCCGTCAGTCAGCATACTTCCAGCATGCCTCCTTACTCCACCTTGTGCTGCGAAAATAGTCTCGCCATAATCCTACCGTTTTAAGGCTGACGAGGTACTAAAAAACCGGCTTTCACTGGCATCTTTCAGTCCGCACACTTAAGAAAATAATAAAAAAACAACTTTTTTATTATTTTAAATAAGTTCGTACAATATATTTCTATTCATTTTCGTCAATTCCTTCTTTATCAAACTTATTTAATAACATTATTAACAGTTTTATGGATAATCATCGATGATTTTTTTAACAAAATAAAATGAGCCATCCCCGAGAAGATGACCCAATTTTGTTTCCAAATTAGTCTGATCGCCGCGCTGTTATGCGTTGCTCACCTTGGTTCCTTTTCCATAAACTGCTTCCCAGTCTTCTACGAATTTATTAACACTCCAGTCAGTTAAGGGATGCTTGGTCAGACTGTCAAATACGTCTTCACTGACCGTTACCGCATGGGCCTTAACCAGGCAGCATTTCTGTACCTGATCAACATTTTTAAAGCTGGCCGCCAGCACCTCGGTAGCAAAACCAAAAGACTCAAATATGTGTGCAATATCAGCGACCACCTGCACTCCGTCGCCGGAAATGTTATCAATCCGGTTTACATAGGGAGCGACATAGTTAGCCCCGGCTCTGGCCGCCATCAGTGCCTGCTGAGCAGTAAAGACGGCTGTGGCCGTAACCTTGACGCCTTTTTCGTGCAACAAGCGCATGGCTTTATACCCTTCCGGAATAACCGGAATTTTAATGAAGGTATTCGCTCCCAGCTTGCTAATAAGATAATCTGCCTCTACAAGGATTTCCTCTGCTGTCTGACTAATCACCTGGGCATGCAGCGTCCGGTCCGGCCCGATAATCGAGCGAATTTCCTGCAATACCTCCATAAACGGTTTACCGTTCTTGGCCAGAATACTGGGGTTGGTCGTTACTCCGTCAATCGGGAATAAATCATTAATTTTCTTAATATAAGCGGCATTAGCCGTGTCCAATAAAATTTTCATGCTCATTTCCTCCTAAATTTTTTTAACAGTAACGCTTCGGTCAGAACTGCCCGGCTATCTTATCAGCCAGCCTGAGCCGCGTCACGCATTTGCTGAACCAGCAGCGCATAATCGGCATCTTCACCACGGAAAATGGACGAGGTTCCGCCAACCAGAACATTGGCGCCGGCCTTTACCGCTGCGGGAATGGTCAGACTATTGATATTGCCGTCAATCTGAATCAACGGCTTAAGCCCCCGTTCTTCGCAAAGCATGGTAAGTGCCTTAATTTTCCGCAATGCACTGGTTACAAATTTTTGGCCGGCAAACCCCGGATCAACCGTCATAACCAGTACCATATCCACTTCCTGCAGCACATGGGTAATGGCCGACAACGGTGTGGAAGGGTTTAAAGCCACAACCGGCTTGACTCCCATTTCTTTAATCATATATAAGGCCCGGTGCAAATGATTGGTTGCCTCGGCATGGACCGAAATATATTCCGGTTTGCAGCCGGCAAACAGGGGAATGTAGCGTTCCGGTTCAAATACCGCCAGATGGATATCCAGCGGAATCTCGGTATAGGCCCGGATTTCCTCCAGCACATAAGGTCCCATGGCCAGATTGTCTACATAGGAACCGTCCATGACATCGCAATGCAGCATGTCCACCTTCGCCTTCGCCAGACGGTCCAATTCATTGGCCAGTTTTAACTGATTGGCACACATAATGGAAGCGGCAATCTGAATCATCGGCCATCCCTCGTTTCTGCTTCCAGCTCACTCAACTGCTGCAGCCGGGGAATAAAGCGACCGCCGGTAAAAGGCGTATCAAGCCAAAGCGTTGTAATTTCCTCAGCCAGCCGCTGGCTGATAACCCGGCTGCCCATACACAGCACATTAATATTGACATCGCTTTTCGCATATTTGGCAGTAAACAATTCATTGCAAAGACCGGCTCGCACTCCCGGCACTTTATTGGCGGCAATCGACATGCCCATTCCGGTACCGCAAATTAAAATACCACCGTCAGCTTCCGCCCCTGCCGCCTTTTCTGCCACCGCTTTGGCAATCGGCACGTACTCTGCCGGTTTTGCATCCGTGTCAGGCCCACAATCCACAACTTCAATTGACCGGTTGGCTAAGAACTTTTTCAGCCCTTCTTTCATCGCATATCCTGCATGATCAGATCCAATAGCAATTTTCACAGTACAGCCTCCTCTCTTGTCCTGTTTTACCGCTTATAGCTGTAAAGAGCGAATAATATTTTGATAGTCGGCGATGTTCTCCTTGGTTTTTCCCCGCTGCAGCAAGGCAGAACCGATCACGATGTTTCGTGCTCCGGCGGCTATAACAGCCTTGATATTTTCCTTATTGATCCCGCCGTCCACCTGAATTTCAAAGCTATAGTTTCCTGCTTCTTTAGCAGCAGCTAACTGTTCGATTTTTTTATTCATGGCCACAATATTCTTCTGCCCGCCATAACCGGGATTGACCGTCATAAGCAATACCCGGTCCACCAATTCATACATATATTCGAGCACTTCAATCGGCGTAGCCGGATTGAGCGATACCCCGACCGTCCTGCCGGTCGCTTTAATCATTTGCAGCGTTCTGTGCAAATGAGTGCAAGCTTCGGGATGGACCGTAATGGCATCCGCCCCGGCATCGGCAAAAGTCTGAATATACCGCTCCGGTTTAACAATCATCAGATGTACATCAAATTTCATTGTAGTCAGCGGACGAAGCATTTTGATCTGATCCGGTCCAAAAGCGATATTGGGAACAAAATTTCCATCCATGACATCAATATGCAAAGCTTTAATGCCGCACTCCTCCAGCGTTTGCAGTTCCTGCGCCAAATGCCCCATATCCGCAGCCAATAACGAAGGCGATAAAACAATACTCATCAGAAAACCTCCTTATACATCAATCTATTTTTCCCGAAATACTTGTATCTAGCAATTCCTATATGATATGACATTACATACTTACATATACTTACATGATTAAATTGTAGCAGTCTGTGATATGTTTGTCAATTGGCCATAAGCCGTATATAATAAAAACAACATATGCTTACAGGGAGTATGCTATACTATAATTGTTTTTCACAGTATTACTATTTTTAGATTAGTAGGAGGCTAACCTTGGCTCTTGAAAATAAAGAATTAAACAAAAAAGTACCTGTACCGCTTTACTACCAATTGAAACAATTGCTTTTAGAAGAAATCCAATCAGGCAATTTTCGTGAAAACGACTGCCTCCCTACCGAGATTGAACTGTCCGCGATGTTTAGTATCAGCCGCCCGACAGTACGCCAGGCCATCAATGAGTTGGTTAACGAAGGCTACTTATCCCGCTTAAAAGGCAAAGGTACATTTGTAACGAAACCTAAAATTAATCAGGAGTTTGTCCATATCATCGAAAACTTCAATGAAGGCATGCTCCGCAAAGGTATTAAGCCTAAAACCACGGTCCTGGACCTTAAGGTCACTGAAGCGGACGAAGAACTCGTTCAGGCGCTGGAAGTCGAGCCGGGCGACAAAGTTATCGAACTGCTGCGCCTCCGCTATGCCAATGATGAGCCCATTGTCCTCGTTAATACCTTTATCCCCTATCGTTTATGCCCGGAACTACTGGAAGTGAATTTAAAAGAAGTTTCTATTTACGCTACTTTTGAAAAAAACAATTTGTTCATCAAAAGAGTCCGGCGCATTTTTGAAGCCCAACGAGCCACGAAAACCGACGCACAGTTTCTGGAAATCAAGGAAGGCGATCCGCTTCTATATTTTGAAACCAAAGCGTTCCTCCCCAATAGCACGGTGATTGAATTTTCAAAGCTCAAATACCGCGGTGACCGTAATAAATTTGTCGTGGAACTGGAAAAATAAAAATAGGCCAAATCAAAACAAAGACTACTAATCTTCAAATAAGAAACTGCCAGCCATATTCTATAAATGATATGGCTGGCAGTTTCTTATTGCCGGCAAGCTACCCGTTCTCCCTGTTTATCTGTTGTATTTCTTATTGACATTTAAATTATTCAAATGTATTATTAGATAAAAAGTTACGAAAGGATCGTTTTATTAGGTGAATTATTTTGATTATAAAATTATTACTCATTTAATGCATCATGCCCGTGCAACCTGGGCAGAGCTTGGCACCTTACTGGGCTTATCCGCCCCTGCCGCAGCTGACAGAGTGCATAAGCTGGAAGAACAGGGAGTAATCACCGGCTATGCGGCCTTAATCAACCCAGAATACGCCGGCTGCGGCCTGGCCTCCATCATATTAATCACGCTGGACAATCCGGCGGACAGACCTACCTTTTTAGAGTTGGTAAAGCAGTCGCCGGAAATCATGGAATGTCACCATATAGCCGGTGCGGAAGATTACCTGCTCAAAGTACGCTGTGCCGGAACCCGTGAACTGGAAAAATTAATCAGCGAAGATATCAAAGCTCTGCCAGGCATTAAAACCAGAACAACGATCATTCTTTCAACTGTCAAGGAAACCCCCATACTCCCCATCAAGCAGCCAACGGAACGCTGACAATGGAATCATCACTCTTTCTTAAAGGAATGTTGTTGGGATTCTCCATAGCCGCACCCGTAGGTCCGATTGGCCTGCTCTGTATTCAACGCACATTAGCGAATGGCTGGCTGTACGGTTTTTTATCCGGCCTTGGCACGGCAACCGCCGATGCAGCCTATGGTTTGATAGCGGCTTTTGGCATAACCGCTGTTTCCGCCTTTTTAATCAGCCAGCAATTTCTCCTGCATATTATTGGCGGGTTGTTTTTGCTTTATCTGGGCTATACCACCTTTCGATCCCTGCCAGCCGACACAGTCACCACTTCTTCCATAAAAAATAATCTTAGCAGTTCTTATTCTTCGGCTTTCTTTCTGACATTAACCAATCCTATGACCATTATGTCTTTCGCTGCCATCTTCGCCGGCTTTGGTGTGCAAGCCGGCAGCACCTGGCGTGAAACATATATCCAGCCAGCGTTTATCGTCGGAGGTGTTTTCCTCGGCTCTTTACTGTGGTGGTTATTGCTATGCGGAACTGTCACCATACTCCGTCCCCGTTTTCATCGTACCAGACTCCACTGGCTCAACCGTCTATCCGGCCTGGTCATCGGTTTGTTTGGCCTGCTGAGTCTGGCAACCCTCTAATTCTGTCTCTTCTCATTTGCCGAACAGTCCCTGTTACACAAAGGCCCTTCTGCTCCATTCTTCACAAAAAATAAACAAGCCACCCTGTTAGAGTGGCTTGTTTGATGTGGTGGGCGATGACAGGATCGAACTGCCGACATCCTGCTTGTAAGGCAGGCGCTCTCCCAGCTGAGCTAATCGCCCGTATGTTGGTGACCCGTGGGGGAATCGAACCCCCGATACCGCCGTGAAAGGGCGGTGTCTTAACCGCTTGACCAACGGGCCAATGTATTGGCTCCTCGAGTAGGACTCGAACCTACGACCGATCGGTTAACAGCCGATTGCTCTACCAACTGAGCTATCGAGGAAGGACATTTAATATTATGCCATATTACATAAAAAAACGCAATACCCTATTATGATTTTTTTAACTTATTTTTTTATTCTGCCCGGCCGCAGACAGGATAATTATTACCTGCAGCCAATAATACTATGATAGATAAGCTTTTCAACGGTCTGAACAGATCCGGCCGCAACTAAAGGAGGTAAATTTATGGATGCAAGAATTCAAACCCTGGCACATAACCTGATTACCTACTCCACCCATATCCAGCCGGGTGAAAAGGTCTTAATCGAAATGGTAGATGATGCCCTGCCCCTGACAACGGCATTAATAGACGAGGTGTATCAGGCAGGCGGCATCCCTTTCGTCACCCTAAAAAATAATCAAATTCAACGTTCCCTGTTGCTCAAAGCCAATCAGGAGCAATTATCATTAATCGGTCAGTGGGAAGCGGAACGCATGCGCCAAATGGATGCCTACATCGGTATCCGCGCCAGCCATAATGTCAGCCAGTTGGCAGATGTCCCCGCCTCCCAAATGAGCAAGTATCAGCAAAACTGGGTTGGTCCGGTCCATATGGACATCCGCGTGCCCCATACAAAATGGTGCGTACTGCGCTATCCCAATGCTTCCATGGCCCAGTTAGCCAATATGAGTACCGAATCTTTCGAGGATTTTTATTTCAGAGTGTGCAACCTGGACTACAAAAAAATGGCCGCCGCTATGGATCCGCTAATCGAACTGTTTGAAAAAACCGATGAAGTCAAGATTATCGGCCCCGGCACGGAGCTTTCTTTTTCTGTCAAAGGACTTCCCGCGGTAAAATGCTCCGGTTTACGCAACATACCGGATGGCGAAGTATACACCGCTCCGGTAAGAAATTCGATAAACGGCGTCTTAAGCTATAACACGCCTGCCGTATATCAAGGCGTTACTTATGAGAATGTCCGTCTGGAATTCAGTCAGGGAAAAATTGTGAAAGCCACTGCCAATCACACCGAGCGGATCAATGAAATATTGGATACCGATGAAGGCGCACGCTACATCGGCGAATTTGCCTTAGGCGTCAATCCCCATATTACCATTCCGATGAAAGACACGCTGTTTGACGAGAAAATCAGAGGAAGTTTTCATTTTACTCCCGGCAATGCTTACAAAGTAGCCAATAACGGCAACCAATCGACCATTCACTGGGATCTGGTCTGCATGCAGGACAAGGATCACGGTGGCGGTGAAATCTATTTTGACGGCCGCCTGGTTCGCAAAGACGGTATCTTTGTATTGCCTGAATTGCACGGCTTAAATCCGGAAAATCTCGTCTGACCCAGGAAACAAACAGGCTTGCCGCTATAGCGGCAAGCCTGTTTGTCATCGTTATATCTACTTTAACAAATCCTGAATAAAGGTCGGCAAGGCAAAACAGCTCCGGTGAACGTCCCGGTTATAATACCTGGTGGAAAACGGCAACACCGGCACCTCACCCTGCAACGGGTCATAATGTTTAGATCCTAAGGTGAAGCAGTGCAAACCGCCCGGATATAAGGGAATCGATGCCAGATAGGTTCTCGTAATGGGAAACAGGTCGCGAATATCACTAAAGAGACGGCGAAGTAACGGTTGATGATAAAAGGGCGATTCTGTCTGTTGGACGAATAACCCATCCTCTTTCAGCGCTTTATACACATCCTGATAAAATTCCGGCGTAAACAGCCCTTCGCCCGGCCCAATGGGATCGGAACAATCGACAATAATCACATCATATTTGTTCTGCGCTTCCTTCATGTGCTGAATACCGTCGCCAATTTTCAGCCGCACCTTCGGATTCTCCTGAAGCAAGGCCTCACTAATCTCAGGCAGGTATTTTTTACTTACTTCTACCACCAAACCATCAATCTCAACCATTTCCGCCTGCACAACAGCCGGATGCTTTACCACTTCCCGGATTGTGCCACCGTCACCGCCGCCAATCACCAATACCTGACGGGGATTAGGATGCGTAAGCAAAGGAACATGCGCAATCATTTCGTGATACACAAATTCGTCAAAAACCGAAGTCTGGAACACTCCATCCAGCACTAGCATACGGCCAAACTCCGCTGAATCAACCACGGCGATATCCTGATAAGGGGATTTCCCCGTAAATAACGTTTCTTTCACACGGCAAGTCAGACCCACATGGTCCGTCTGCTGTTCTGTAAGCCATAATTCCATCTATCTTCCCTCCCGCTTGTCTTGTTATTTGGGTAAGACAAGTTTTACCAACGGCGTTAAGTGAATTCTATCATAAAAATTGCCAATAGAGAAGACGGAATTTATCAGTGCCTTCCAATCCCTGGCTAAATTGGTCACCGGCTCTCTAATCCGCCTAAGAACTGGCACTCTTGTCAGGAACACAGCCTTTAGGACTATTCCAGATAGAATTTATGGCATGAGTGGCGTTAAGCTGTGTCATCAACCAGGCATAGATATCTCTCAGCCGGTCCAAATCAAAGTCAAACTGCAAGCTGTGGACGGAATTTAAAACCCAGGCAACAAACCAGATGGAGATAAAAATGACGGTATAAAAGGGGATACACCGGTCCAGGCAAAACATCTTCCACATAGTATCTCTCCCTGCTCGCTTTTCATACTCACTCCAATATATTCATAATATAAAAAAACGCCCCTTAGGGTGTTTTTTCAAATATCTCTTTGATCATATGGCAGCCGGCTTAATTTCCGGACACACCCGACAATCATGCGTAAGCTGCCCTACCGATTACGAGTTCTAAATGTTTTTCGCAGCCCGTCTAATCCTATATCGATACGCTGGAAATCACCGGACGGATCAACGCCTCATTAACAAAAAGATAAGCCTTGACGGCTTGGGAAAGCTGGGCCGTGTTCAGATAGTTTACCAGTTCCGTTGCTGCCCGCTCATTTTCCGGCGAAATTGCCGCTTCCACAGTTAAATACCGGTTGGCTAAAAATTCATCAAAAAGATCGGCCAGTTCATAACCAATACCGTTCAACAGGGCAAAAGTCGTTTCCATCTGGTCGCATAATCCAGGATTCTGTGATTCAACTAAGATTAGAATCTTATTCTTTGATAAGGGTGAGATCATTTTGTCCAGAGACACCGCCTGCACTGTCTTTCCAGATATTGCCACCGTTGTCTTCACCTCCGCTACGTGTATTGTCTCGCAGGCCACAACAGGTTATGCCGCCCAATAAATTCCAAAGTTTAGGCAAATTCGCAGAACGCCAAATAGAATGAGAAAAAGCAGAGCTTTCGCTCCGCTTGCCAATACTTGCTTTATAAAAGCGGACTTTCCAAATCCACCGGTTCAGTAGCCGGTGCCACCACGACCGGCGCCGGTTGCTGCAGGGAAAGATTCAAGACAGCGACAATGGTTGTGGCGATTTGTGTGACCGTGGCACTATTTTGAGTCTTAACCGCTTCCTGTTCCAACCACCCCATTAATATATCCAGTATTTCTGTAGCTGCCCGCAAACGCATAATTTGATATTCCTGATAGAGTGCATTTACATCACCGTCCATTCCATCGCCCCCATTCTCCCGCAATAGCCTATTACCAGATTATATGCCCATTTCCACCGGTTCATACCTGCCGCTAAATCAGTGTCGCTACTTTAAAATCGAGTGCATCGCAGGAAACCAGCCGGCAGTCCACGCCTGCATAGTAGCCATTCGGTCCCAGGGAAATTCCGCTGCCGTGCAAATGACCAAACACGTAATGAACAATCGGATAAAGACGGCACAGCTCTTCAAGCCAAGGACAGGTATATCCCGCATAAAATAACGGATAATGGGTCATAAGTATCATCCGGGAAAATCCGTCTTGTTTGGCAGCTGCTAAAGAGGCAATAATCCGGCCCTGTTCGCGCTGATAGATCTTTTGATCTTCCTCCGTAAAATTTTCGTCCAGCGGATTAGTCCAGCCCCGGCTGCCACAAATGGCAAACTCGCCGACCGCCGCATAGGAATTATGAATAAAACCGATGGTGGGCGGCAATAGGCGCTGCATTTTACTGCTGGTCAGCCACCAATAGTCATGGTTGCCCTTTATGATAATTTTGCGGCCCGGCAACTCATCAATAGCCGCTAAGTCAGCCAATGCCGCCTCGAAAGTCTTAGCCCAGGACGTATCCCCGGCCAGTAGCACCGTATCCTGCTCTGCTACCTTTTCATACCAAGACTGCTTTATCTTTTCCCAATGGTCTGTCCAATTGTCACCGAATATACTCATCGGCTTACTCGGCGGGAATCCCGACAAATGTAAATCACCAATGGCATGGATTCTGTTCAAAGAACTTCCACATCCTTAAGACGGACTAAAAATTTTTCTACATTTCCCACCGGTCCGGCCACTTCAAAGTCATTCATATATTTATTTCCCGACTTAACTTCAGCCTCCACCAGTACAAGACCAACGCCGCATTCTTCGGCAATCCGCTCGGCTCGCTGTACACTTACCGTAGTATATACCCGTTCGGAGGTCATAATTTTCTTTACTGCCATCGTTTTGCTCCTTATTCTTGCTTTATTGAAATATGCAAGACATTCGACATACATAGCAGGTTTACCTTGTTTTCGTAAACTTGCACACCTTAAGTGCAAAACCGGCTGGAGAAACAAAAAAGAAAAAAGGCTCTTCAGCCTTTTTACTGCTCTATGTAGTATGCCCGGTTATCCATATATTAGATTCCCTTGGCAGCAACCGGCCCACGCGACAACGCAATTTTCCCGGTGCGAACAATCTCAATGATGCCGAAATCTCCCAATACCTCACATAGGGCATCAATCTTGCTTTCTTCTCCGGTGAGTTCGATGGTCATGGTTTCCCGGTTCACATCCACAATTTTAGCCCGAAAGATTTCCACAATATCCACAATATCCGATCGGGTCGCCTTGCTGGCTTTTACCTTGATTAACGCCAATTCGCGGTGAATGGAATCCACACAGGTCAGATTAACAATTTTTATGACATCAATCAGCTTCGACAACTGATTGACCACCTGCTCCAGTTCAATTTCATCATCCACTTCCACACTAATGGTGATTCGGGTGATATCGGCTTCTTCCGAAGGCCCGGCGGCAATACTCTCAATATTATACGCCCGACGGCTGATAAGTCCTGCAATATGGGTCAAAACACCCGGTCTATTTTCCGTCAAAACCGCTAATGTATATTTCATTTGTTGCCACTCCCTTCCCCAAGAATCATCTGATTAAGGCGGCCACCGGCCGGAACCATCGGTAGAACATCTTCCGTCTCAGGCAGCTCGACTTCGACCAACACCGGTCCGGGAAGGCGCAGTGCTTCCGCCAGTGTAGCCTCCAGCAACTCCGGCTCCGTCACCCGTAGCCCGGTTACCCCCATAGCCTCCGCCAATTTTACAAAATCGGTTTTCCCCCGCAGACTGGTATGGGAATAACGACCTCCATAAAACATGCGCTGCCACTGGGAAACCATCCCCAAAACCTGATTGTTCATAACAACAATCTTGAGCGGCAGGCCGTTATTGGCCGCAGTAGCCATTTCCTGACAATTCATCATAATCCCGCCGTCACCGGTAAACAAAATAACCGGCACATCCGGCAGTCCAACCTGAGCTCCAATTGCCGCCGGCAGACCATATCCCATGGTGCCCAAACCGCCTGAAGTCAGCAGCGACCGTTGGTTGCAAAAATCATAAAACTGCGCCGTCCACATCTGATGCTGGCCGACATCAGTCACAATCACAGCATTTCCCTCGGTCAGACGACTGACTGTCCGTATCACTTCCTGTGGCATGATGGTTCCCGGTATCGGATGATAACTCAGCGGCTGCTTACGCTTCCATTCCTCCAGCCGGCTACACCAGGAGGCAGCCACTTGCTGCTTCCAGTCGGTCAAATCAAGTTCAGCCAGCTTCTCGCACAGCAACGGCAACGACCAGCGCAAATCCCCCACCACCCGGCTGTCGGCACGGATATTTTTATTGATTTCTGCCGGATCAATATCAAAATGGATAATCTTCGCACCGGCGGCAAAATCATTAACAGAACCGGTAACCCGGTCATCAAACCTTACCCCAATCCCAATAAGCAAGTCACATTCGCTGACAGCCATATTGGCGGCATACGTCCCGTGCATGCCCAGCATGCCTAAATAAGGCGATGCCGTTAATGACACACAGCCTAAGCCCATCAGACTGGCAGTTACAGGAACTCCTGTCAGTTCTTGCAGACGGTGCAAACTATTTCCGGTATCGGAAATATTGACACCGCCGCCAATAAACAGTACTGGCCGCTTGGCAGTCAGTAAAGCGGCCACTGCTGCTTCTACCTCCTGCACTTCTCCGGTCGGCGCAGGACAGTATCCCCGTAGAAAGACCTCCTGAGGGTACGAAAAATCAAAGGAGGCATTGAATACGTCCTTGGAAATATCGACAACTACCGGCCCCGGCCGGCCCGTCCTGGCAATGTAAAAAGCCTCTTTAATGACCCGTGGCAAGTCCTCAACTTTTTTTACCAAATAGTTATGTTTGGACACTGGCGTTGTAATTCCCCGTATATCAGCCTCCTGAAAAGAATCCTTGCCAATCAAGGAAACCCCTACCTGCCCGGTAATAGCCACCATAGGCACCGAATCCATATAAGCCGTGGCAATCCCCGTAACTAAATTAGTAGCCCCCGGCCCTGATGTCGCGATACAGACCCCTACCTTGCCGGTAGCCCGCGCATATCCATCGGCGGCATGTACCGCACCCTGTTCGTGCCGGGTCAGAATATGAGGATAATCATATTTATAAAGGGCGTCATACAGGGTGAGCACCGCACCGCCTGGATAGCCAAAAACAACTTCGACCCCTTCTTGTTTCAAACATTCAATTAACGCTTCCGCACCTAACAGCTTCATTTATCTCTTCCTCCTCCACCAACAACGAGCCTTCCTTTATCTAGGCTGCCAAATCATAATACCGGGCATGACAATACACGTTCCCCTGACCCAGAAAGTCGCTATTTTAGATATCCCTCCACAACAACCTCCAGTTCTCCTGTATGCGGGTTAAACAATAAGCCATGGACCGGAACATCCTTCGGAATCAGTGGGTTAGTACGAATTTTTTGCACGACCATCTTCACATTGTCCACCGGATGATGAAAATGATCCACCCAGTCTTCCAATTCCTTTTCGATCATCTGAATGGCCTCATAAGAAATTCCTCTGTCCAGCATCTTTTTTATCAACGTGCGGGAGGAAGTGTTAGACATGCCACAATCCTTATGTCCGATGACAATAATCTCATTGACACCTAGTTCAAAAATTCCGACAACCAAACTGCGAATCGTCGCCTCAAACGGACCGGTAACCGAATTGCCGGCATTTTTAATGACCTTAACCTCACCGCGTTTGATACCCATCGCCGGTTCAAGAAACTCGACCAGCCGGGTATCCATACAGGTAAAGATGGCCAGATGCCGTTTGGGGATCTTACCGGCTTCCGTATAATTAACAAAGGCTTCCGGCAAGTGACTGACAAAATTCCGGTTGGCCTGCAATATCTCATCTAACTTGTTCATAACAAACCTCGCTTTATCGTTAATATAATTATTTACCGTTAAAATATTTTTGCCGTATATCCAATATCACATCGTCAATTCTGCTGGATACCTGCGGAATACAGTAGCCAACAAAAAGAGGCGAAGTAACAAAACGCGGCACAATCTTTACATAAATTTCATCATTCAATTGATAAAAAAATAAATTGTAGCTGTTGATATGCTTGTTAAAGTCATGCAGCAAATATCTCACAACAATCTGGATATAGTCGGCCATGACAGTTAAATATTTAATATTCTGTAATCGGATGTTAAACTCAATAAAACCAATTAACGGTCTGTCGGAAACGGTTAACGTCACGCCCTGATCCTGACGAACCAGTTTTCCGGCAAAACTCTCCGGCTTCATATTCTCTCTATAATCAATGTTCTTTAGCCCCACGATCTGCATATGAGGATGCCGTATGGTTCCACCCGAATAGGGACCATGATTTTTATAAAACAGCACCGATTTAAACTGTTTATCCTCTGACATCTCCAACCATTTTTGCACTCCAAACTGCAATAAACGGTGCAGGTGTTCCCTGCTATATAACGACAGTTCCGAATCACAGTCACAGGTTTCGATCAGCACAGTCTGAAAAGCATCCTGTAAAACAGGATATTTATTTTTTAAGAGCAAAAGCTCTCCTTCCGCCGCAATCACACCTTCCAGTTGCTCCCGGTGGCAAAAAGGACATTCTACCTGCTTATTTATGACCGTAACAGGCTTACAACCACCAATAGCCGTATCAAAGACAAGGTGCGTTTTACTAATATCCATGACTGTCTCCTATGCTTGAATTAATATCGTCAAACGATGCCGTTTCCTAGGAAATCGCCGATTAATAAACAGGATCGGCTCAAGGAGAGATTTTTCGACTGACAACGAAGAGAAACCATATTTTTCAAAGGTTCTCTGACGCAATCAGGCGAAAAAATCCATCGCGACGCAAGCTGTGAATAAATTAATAATTCCCTAGCTTACATAGTAACACATTCGCCTGTGATCTAAAATACATTTATACTAATTTATTAACAGTATATTCAACAAATCACTTTGAAATCCTGTAAACTGTAACCTAAATTGTTCTTTCTATGCCGTCCCGGCCGCTTCATTGCTGTAAACAGCGTATTGCATTACATTACGCCTGTTCACTCCGACAGCATACGGCACAATCCCTCCCATTCCTCCGGCAGGTTCCGCCGCTGCCCGTTCCCTTTATTGAGGAACTGCTGATCGCAGGAGCCGGTCGACGGGGTAAGATATATTTCGTATGAACAGGAAGAGGATATCTTTTCTAGTCTTTCCCAGCAATTGTTATTGGCATGACGGAAAATAAAAATCAGGACTGGCACAGTCAGCCTGTACCAATCCTGATAAAAATTCTTATGTTATTAACGTTTGGAAATATATTTTCTAATATCAACGGCAACAGCCGAAACAATAATGGTACCCTTGATGATGAGCTGCCAGTATGGGCTAATGCCGACGAAAGTCAGGCCATAGTTGATTACTGTCAGAATCAATACCCCTACCAGGATACCGGGAACCGTACCAATCCCACCGGCTGTCGAAACGCCACCAATAACGCAGGCAGCAATGGCATCCAGTTCATACATATTGCCGTAGTTATTGGTCGCCCCACCTGTCCGGGCTGCTTCCAATACACCGGCAAAGCCAAACAACCCGGCTGCGATAGCATAAATAACCAATAAATTCCACTTAACATTAATCCCCGACACAATGGCCGCATTCACATTGCCGCCAATTGCGTACATGTTCTTGCCCAGTTTAGTCTTGTTATAGATAACCCAAACTATGCAGGCTACTACAATCGCAATGAGAACGATATAGGGAAGCGAGTAATCACCTGTCCCAATAGATCCCGATCCCAGTGAAGTAAAATCAGTTCGTAAACCGCCGATAGGCTGTGATTCGTTTGGCTTCATATCAAAATAAAGTGAGTTTGCGCCATAGACGGCCACATACGTACCCAAGGTGGCAATAAACGGCGGCACACTTAACCGGGAAACTACCAAACCATTAATACAGCCAACCATCAGCGACGCTACGATGGCAACAATAATCGGAAGGACCAGCGGCAGCGGCGATAAACCAGGAAAAAAGAGTCTTGAATAATCCGGGCTTTGCAGCATGGAAGCCGATAGTACGGCAGCCAACCCAACTACACGGCCTGCGGAAAGGTCCACACCACCGGTAATCAAAATAAAGCCCATCCCTAACGCAATAATAATACGGGTAGCCGATTGCAGGAGCACATCACGGAATGTGCTAATGGATAAGAAGTTAGTGTTATATACAGCAATCGCTACAATCAAAGCAAGTAAAACAAAATAGATTGCATACTGTGCCAAAAAATCCTTGGCTTTTTTCGTATCCATATTCAGATAAACCTCCCTTGTCTACGCCATATACAGCGTGGCATGACGCATAATCTCTTCTTCTGTTGCATTTTCCCGGTCAATAATTCCGGTCAGCCGCCCTTCGCACATGACCATGATTCGATCGGACATTCCCAAAAGTTCGGGCATTTCTGAAGAAATCATGACAATGCTTTTTCCCTGTCTGGCCAGTTCCGCAATAATCGTATAAATTTCAAATTTAGCTCCAACGTCAATCCCACGGGTTGGTTCATCCAGCAGCAATATCTCTGGTTCCGTAAGCAGCCAGCGGCCAATTAACACTTTTTGCTGATTACCGCCGGACAGATTCTTCATTAACTCCTTTTCGGAAGGAGTTTTTACACGGATTTTTTTAATATTGTCAATAGCGTCTTGACGCATTCTTTTCTCATCTAATAGAAGATACGGTGTCTGGTAACGGTCTAAGCTGGCAATTGCCGTGTTCTCCGTTACAGGAAGTACCGGGAATATACCGGTAACACGCCGCTCTTCAGTCAACAAGGCAATTTTGTATTTTTTGGCATCCGACGGCGAGTGAATCCGTACTTCTTTACCTTCAATATAGAACTTGCCCGCACTAACCGCTCGCAAACCAAAAATGGCTTCTACAAGCTCGGTGCGCTGCGCCCCTACCAGGCCGCCAATGCCCAGAATTTCACCTTTACGTAATTCAAATGATATGTTCTTAAAAGATCGCGGATTGGGAGAAGTAAGATTTTCTACTTTTAATACCACATCGCCCGGAATATTGTGTTTTTCCGGAAAACGCTGAGACAAATCACGTCCCACCATTTTCGAAATAATCATATCCGTAGTCATTTCTTTTGCCTGCCAGGTACCAATGTATTTACCGTCCCGCATGATGGTGACATCATCGGATATTTGCAAGATTTCCTCCATCTTGTGGGAAATATAAATGATCGAAACACCACGTTTACGTAAATCACGAATAATACGGAATAAATGCTCAACCTCATTACCAGTCAACGAAGATGTCGGTTCATCCATTACAATAAGTTTGGAGTGAAAGGATACGGCTTTTGCTATTTCAATGGATTGTATCTTAGATACGGACAAGGTTTTCACCAACGTATGGGGACTCAGATCAATCTCCAGATCTTTAAACAATTGCGCCGTGTCATCATACATTTTTTTGTGATCAATAAACTGAAAAGGGCCTACTCCCTTCTGGGGAAACCGCCCCAGCCACACATTTTCCATAACGCTGCGCTGCGGCACAGGATGCAATTCTTGGTGGATCATGGATATTCCATAATTGAGAGCATCTTTGGAATTCTTAATCTCCAGTTTCTCACCATTCAGAAATATTTCTCCCGCATCAGGATAGTAAATGCCAAACAGACATTTCATCAGTGTCGACTTGCCTGCACCGTTTTCCCCCATAAGGGCATGAACAGTGCCCGGTCGCACCTTAAGCATTACATCATCTAACGCTTTTACGCCTGGAAATTCCTTGGATATATGATTCATTTCAAGTAAATATTGTATTTCCGACATGATACCACCTCTCTTTCCAAAGGCTTTAAAATCAAAGGCAAGGAACCACACTTATTACCTTGGCCCTTGCCTTTTCATTTAACTTAAAAAGAACTTTTCCAGACGATTACAGGAAATTATTTTGCGTCGTTTATGTTATCCTTGGTAATTTTCTTGTAATCAATCCAGATGTATTTGCCATCAGTAATGTCATAGCCTACATTGTCTTTCGAAGGAGCTTGACCTAAAGCAAGAACAGTAGCCAGGTTAGTTGTAGCTTTACCCTGATTTACTGCGTCGTTCAGAACCGTACCATACAGAGTGCCATCTTCCAGTGCTTTCAGAGCCGGAGCCGTAGCATCAACACCTACAACAGGCATAAATTTGCCGTTTTGGAAATAACCTTTGGCTTTCAATGCTTCGATAGCACCCAATGCCATGTCGTCATTGTTGGCAAGTACACAATCAATGTTGTCATGAGCAGCCAGGAAAGCAGCCATTTTTTCCTGTCCTTTTACGCGGTCCCACATAGCGGTATCTTCAGCAACTTTTTCCACTTTCAGACCGGCATCTTCCATAGCTTTGATGGAATATTTGGTCCGCAGTTCAGCATCTTGATGGCCTGGTTCGCCTTTAATCATGACATAGTGGATGATGCCATCTTTGGTCGGATGAGCTTTAAAATAATCCACCAGCAATTGGCCTTCCATCGTACCGGACTGTTCGGCTTTCGCGCCTACATAATATACTTTATCCCACTTTTTCATATCTTCCGGCAGAGGTTCGCGGTTTAAGAATACGATAGGAATATTAGCTTTTTGAGCTTTGTCAATTAACACGCCTGCTGCACTGCGGTCTACAGGGTTAATGGCCAACGCTTTTACTTTCTTATTGATAAACAAATCGACCTTGTCATTTTGAGTTGGTTGAGAGTTCTGGCTGTCAACAATATCTACTTGGGCTTTTCCTTCTGCAGCTTTTGAGATGGCGCTGCGTACGCCCGACATAAAGGTGTCATCAAATTTGTAAATCGCTACACCAATTGTCGGTTTGCCACCATCATCTTTCTTTGCATCCCCCTGTTGACCACCTGACGAGCAGCCAGCCACCAGTGCTCCAGCAAGCAATGTTGACAGAATAAGCGCTTTCCAATTCCTTTTCACTAATAACCCTCCTATACATGATTTGTGTGGAATATTGCAAATATAAAGCAGAAACCGCTCCTTAACAGCCAGACCGTTCCTTAAACGCATCCACAGATTCTGCTCTATAATACTGCCGGTATTGTACTCTAAAAATACCTAGGAACTATTTTAACTCTCACGGAACTTCATTAAATACTTTATTAATTCAGTCATATCTTCATCCAGAATAACCCATTAATCCAGTAGCTTCAACACCTCTTTTCTAGATATGTAAACTTCGAAATCAAAAGTTTACAAGAGTCTTCTCTTTGCCTTATCACAAATGACTAGACAAGATGCAACTCTTCATACTTTTTTAAATTCTTATATAAGTATAATTAGTCATAACTTTCAAAAATCCTCTTCGCAAATAAGTTTTTTTTATTTTTTCATTCAATATTATCTGACTTTTTTCGCAACTTACCTTTCTTTATTTTACTTTTTCCGCTATATAGGCATTTGCAACGAAAAAAGACAGCTTCTACTTTTTTTAAGCAAAAGCTGTCTCTTTAAACTTCCCTATTTTCCTGCCCTTATCCATTGCAGGAAGAGTACTTTTCCCACCGCGGCAGCATTTCCTTGACAATATGAGCAACACCATGGCGGTCATTAGTTAACGACACATGCTGACAAACGTCTTTAACGGCCTCTTTGGCATTGCCGATGGCCACACCGAAACCTACCCGTTCCAGCATAGAAATGTCGTTATAATGATCACCGATGGCCATAATATCCCACATAGAAATTTGCAAATAATCGGCCAGGTATTCCAGGGCATTGCCCTTTGACGCGCGGGCATCGATCATTTCAAACAAATCATCGGCCGCTACAGTCATCGTAACCCCCGGATACTGCCGGAAATAGTCCCGGCCCGCTTGCAGCCGCTGCTTGTCAAACGTCATAGCCGCAATATTCCCAAAAGCACGATCTTTAGTAGCAATACTGCGCATATTGTCCACAAACTGGACATTCCCCATAGATAGCAACCACTCGATGGACCGTCTTCCTTTGGGCAAATCAATAGAGGCATCCTTTCGGCTTGCCCTCTCTAGATCAAGCAGCATCAATTCCCGGGCATTACTCGGCATATAAGTATGCTCACCGGTACAAACATCATAAAAGTATTCTCCCTTATCCAGCCAATCCAGTACATGCTGCACATCGCTATGCTCCATCGCAGTTGTCCTTAATAATTTTCCTTCTTTTGTATAGACGAAGGAACCATGATTAGATATGATATGCGGTCTCAAACCAACTTCCCGACAAAGCTGAGCCGCATTATTATAAGTTCTGCCGGTAGCAATGGCAATCTCGTACCCTTTGTCCTGGGCCAGCAATAATGCCGCTGCATTCTCGGCACTAATTTTATTATTCGAATTCAATAACGTACCATCCATATCGGATACAATCAGTTTCATATGAGCCTCCCACTTTAAGAACTGTTTCTTCTTATATTATACTCGATTTTCTTTAGTATTTCATGCAAAAATGGACGGAAATGCATTCCATACAACGTTTCTCCATACAAAAAAAGATGCCCGTATACTAGCCGGACATCTTTTTGTAACTACCCCGCTTTTACAGCAGCTGCCGTACAACAGACAGTGCTTTGTCATAATCCGGATGTTCGGATACTTCGTGAACATATTCCACATGCCGTACAATCCCCGTCTTGTCAATCACTACAATGCCACGACTTAAAAGCCGCAATTCCTCAATAACAAAACCATATTTTAGACCGAAATCCAAATCCTTGTGATCTGAAAGAGTTTTTATATTTTCAATTCCGTGGGCCGCACAATATTTACTCAAAGCAGGAGGTAAATCTACACTAATTGACAGGATTAAAACATCTTTCAGCGTCCCTGCTTCCTCGTTAAAACGCCGGGTTTGCAAATCACACACCGAAGTATCAACAGACGGCACTACACTAATAATGCGTACTTTTCCTTTACTTTCCTCTAAATGGAATGGTTCAAATTTAGGCGACAATACGGTAAAATCGGGCGCACTGGCCCCCACTACAGTTTCCTCTCCCAGCAAAGTCACAGGCTTGCCACGAAAAGTAACCACATTCGTACGTTTATTCATAGATACAACCTCCCTTTCCACTATTTGCTATATCATAGTAGCATAATAATAGTAGCACATTATGAGAATATCTGCAAAAAAAACGTTTATACAAAATATAGTTGGGATAACACCTTTTCCAGCAAAACCCCCTCCCGCACCGGCGTCCGGGCCTTGACCGTCACGTCTATGGCTTTTACCACAAAATGCGCCGCCTGCTCCATCGCTTTGGGCAGCGGCCCTCCCCTTAACAGCAGGCCCAGCAATACACTGGCAAAAATATCCCCTGTTCCGGGGTAACTCACCGGAATGAAGTCATGCATAAATTCCCAGGTTTCGCCGCTATTCCTGTCATAGGCGATATTGGCAACTTTTTTCCCGTCACAGGGAACCCCGGTTATCACAACCTTTTCCGGTCCCAGGTCAGCTAACCGGACAAGCCATTTTTTTGTTGTGTCCATATCCACGTTTTTCGCCTGATAGGTTTCGCCCAATAAAAAACAGGCTTCCGTATAATTGGGAGTTATCACGCTTGCCTTGCCCACCAGCATCCTCATCTTATTCTGCATAGTCGTCGTATAGGTTGAATAAAGCCTCCCACTGTCTCCCATCACAGGGTCCACCAACACAAGTGAGCCAGGTTTGGCAAATGTATCAATAAAGTCTTTAACAATCTCAATCTGACGCTCGGAGGCTAAGAAGCCACTATATATAGAATCAAACGCAATATTTTCTTGTTGCCAATGATGAAAAAAATCCGGCATATGTTCAGTAAAATCGCAAAAAGCAAGGTCTTTAAATCCACCTAAGTGGGTACTTAACACAGCCGTGGGCAGCGGGCACACCTGAATGCCCAGCATAGCAAGCACCGGCATAATGACAGTGAGCGAGCAGCGTCCAACACAGGAAATATCCTGCACTGCCGCCACTTTAGGCACAGCCTGAACCATTAAAAATCCTCTCCTCTCCTATAAATAACGACAGTTTATTTACCCAGCATCGTCCTTTTCCAGGCCGGGTAAATGGCTGTTGACAGTTAGCATTACTTTCATTATACTTAATGTAACAATACATATTGAACAAGGGGAGTAACCATTCAGATACAATCGTCATTACGGTATTTTATACCCGGTTGTATCGGCAGCAATGCAGGTGAGACTTTGTTTATGCGACTTTTTCGTGTAAACAAGGTCTTTTTTATTTTATTTTCTCCTGGAGGTGCATCATCAAAATCAGATTCTTATCTATATAGACCGAGTTCCACTACCACCATCTACAGAAAGTGAGGTATACAATATGTCTGAACGAATGAGTTTACAGGAAGTTTTGCGTGACTATGGAGTTCCGCTCACCACTCTGCACATAACGGCCACGCGGGATGAATGCCTGCAACTGCGCGAACGGCTTATAGATATTGTTAAAGTAAGCGGCAAAACCGCACAGGGTTATCTGGAAGTAAACTGTACGTTTTACATTGATGTGGATGACATCGATCGTTATCTAAACGGCGAACTGCCCGGACTAGCCGAAATCTACACCTTTCCTGAAGACATTAAGACCTATAAGGAGGAATAACCATGAAAAAAATTGTACTCTTCACGCTCCTATTCATTTTTTCCTGTAATCTTGTCAGCTTTGCCGCCGTAAGCGGCAGTAAGGCACGCCGGGCCACGCCGCCTTCGAAACCCCCTACAACCCAAAGTGCACCGGCGAACTCATCGACAAACAATGATTACAAGCCTTCAACTCCGGCTAAAAATTTAAACGAAAAAGCGCCTGACGCCAAACAATCTGCCGCACCGGCAGTAACTCAACAATCCAATACCGGCGGATTCTTGCGCAATATGGGCATGTTCGGCAGCGGTATGCTGCTGGGTGGCATGCTGGGCAGCATGTTCGGCTTTGGTCCAACAGGCATGTTTGCCCAACTAGTCGACATGATGATCACCATGCTGGTGTTTGCCGGTGTTCTTTTAATCGGTCGTACACTATGGAACAAGCTAAAGAGCAAGCGAAACATGTAATTAGAACTAAAGTCTCAAACAAATACCAGGGAAGCTGCGAATATATTTCGCCTATTCCCTGGTATTTATCATTTTCTCCGGCTAATGCACAAATTTTCGCAGCAACTCATGACATAACGGGATAAATCCCGGAGCAATGAAGGCTGTAATAATCCCCATAAAAATCATGGCCAGACTGGAAATAGCTCCTTCCAGATGCCCTGCCTCATGAGCTTTTGAAGTTCCTATGCCATGCGCGGATATACCAAACATCATTCCAGTCGCGATGGAGTTTTTCCGGTTTAGGCATTTTTGAATAACCGAAGTCATAATCGTTCCTAAAAGGCCTGTTATAACTACAAATACGGCTGTCATTGCCGGATTTCCGCCTAGAATTTGAGAAACGCTAATTGCCAAGGGTGTAGTGATCGCCCGTAGAGCCAAGCTATCCACCATCGCTTCAGGCAAACCAACTGCTTCGGCAATCCCCATGGAGGTAACGATAGCCATAAGAGCACCGCCAACTACACACAGCAATATTTCCGGTAAATATTTGATAATCATTTTACGATGTTTATACATCGGAACAGCCAATGCAACGGTCGCCGGCTGGAGCATCGCACTCAAGAAATGGCCGCCACTATCATAGCTTTCATAGGAAGCCCCAAAAATCTGCAAAATCACAATCAGTATGATCGGACAAATTAACACCGGAGATAACAGGATATTCGGGACCTGACGATAGAGTTTTTTTGCCAGTACATAAACAAACAAGGTAATACCCAGCCACATCAGCACCATATTACTCTTCCTCCCGGTATTGGGCTAGCAAACCGGTCATCAGATGAATAAAAGCCAGCATGATAAGAGTACTGGCAACAATGACAGCAAGCAAACCGAAAGATTGACTCCAGAGTATATCCGAAAAGTTAATAATCCCCACAACGGAAGGAACAAAAAACAGCAATAACTCTGACACCAATAACGTCGCCCCTGCCTCAATCCAGGAAAGTGGCAGCCAGCCTAGTTTTAAAAATAAAAATACGATCAAAATACCAACGATACTTCCCGGTATTTTAATCGGAAGCAACAAGGCAAGTTGATTACCGACTACACTGACACCACATAACAATAGCACTTGCAATAACACTTGAAAGTATTTCAAAAGAACCACCTCGGGTATCATTCTATACCAATTCTTAAAAGATGTAAAATTACGAAATACTCTGTATATATTTGCAATTTGCAGGAAGAGATAAATTATGTAAAATATTCTGATTCGACAAAAAAGTACTTAATATCGCATTTTTTACTACATTTCCTCGAAAAACAGGACTTGGGTCCTGTGTCTTTTGTGCAAGCTCGCGACCATTGTCTGATTCTCTATTGGCTAAATCTATTTTAAAATGTAAAAAGATGTTAGATTTTCTAATGTTATAGCATATTTTGCATACATTGTACTTGCAGTTATACATACTGCTGCCATCAGGCATGAGTATTTTAATGGTTTATTATCAATCGGCAAAAAATAATAAAGATTAGTTAAAATAAAAATTTACTTTAGAGGGATAATAATATGTTAACTCATTGTTTTGATAGTTCAGGTATGATTCTTGATGATGAATTTAATCGCTTGGTCCGGAAATTTAAGAAGTTAATTTACGCCCACGCGCACCGCTACTATCTCCCCGGCGGTGATGTTGACGATCTTTATCAATGGGGTTTATTAGGTTTGTATAAAGCAGTATTGCGTTACGAAGAAAATGGAAAATATGATTTTGATGTTATCGCTATTATCAATATAAAAAATATGATGAAATCGGCAATTAAAACAGCCAATCGCAATAAACACAAAGCAGCCAATACAGCTTGCTCATTGTACCACACTGGTGATGACGCAGTACCGGAAAACGGTATTAAGTTAGTAGACAGGCTTGTATTGGAAGAATACGTGGATGACCCGTTGGATTTAGTAACTGATAAAGAAGCAGTGTCCAAAATTATGAACTATATTGATACTCATTTATCCTATAATGAACGGACTATCTTTAAACTCTATATTACCGGCTACAAACAAAGACATATTTCACAAGAACTAAACTTTGACCCTAAAGTTGTCGATAACGCTATTCAACGGGCCAGAAAAAAATTATGCAAGCACTTGCAAGTGCTGCAAAGCCACTCCATGTAAATTAGACTCTTTCTAAAATAAATAAAAGGGAACGTCCCAAATTACAGACTTTGAGACATTCCCTTTTATTTATTATTTTTTTACGCGCAAGTTCTGTCGTTATATGACACATTATTATGATGCGATCTCTGGATCGTTTTATCTTTTATAAGCTAAGCTACCTCAAATCATCCTATTTTTCTTTTGCCATTGCTGCAAAAGAAACAAAAAACCTAGGCCGGACACTCCAAAAGACTTGCCCGGAGGGGCAGCTTCCTAAAATCCGAAACTTGCTTCGCTCGGACAGATACCCAAAGGGCACAGGCGGATTTCTTAACGGAAACTACCCCTCCGGGCATCCTGCGGACCGCCTTTTTCCGTAACGGCCACTGGGAACGGCTCAATTGAACAGTCTGTGACAGATAAATAAAATTACTCATAGATGAGTATTAAAAGGTGCTGTACGCACTACTACTATCCGGTTATGGTTGTCTTAACATAAGCGTAAGTCAGCAATAGCGCTCCCGCATTGGTATGATACGACCCTAGCCGGCCCACTTTGATATAAGTATCCCACATCGATTCTTGCGAGGACTTAACGCTCAGCCAACCAATTTATCCTTACACAACAAAAAAACACTCACCAAGGTGAGTGTCTTTCTCTTAACCAGCAACTATCTATCCTCCCGGGCCGTTTCCAACCAAGTCTTCCGTTTAAACCGGCAGGCACTGACTTATTCCATTTTCGTTACTAAA